>NZ_JAWLPU010000003.1:300000-503140 GCF_036997485.1 Brachyspira pilosicoli
TTTAGAAAATACAAAAATCTTTAGTATATATTTAAATAACTGATTTATGTTCTTATTTTTATTCAACTTTTTCCCGCCTTCGCTGTGCGGACTTCGTCAAAAAGTTGCAAAAAACGCAAGTGTTTTAGGTTTATATTTTGTCTATATATAAAAAGTTAGGTTTCATTAAATGCAGTTCTTATATTTAGTATATAGTATAATAAATACAATAACTTTCACTTCCTCTTTAAGTGCTTAAACTGCTCCTTTGTCGCTTCTATTACCTCTTCTAATGTCATACTCTCTCTGCCTAACTCCCGCTCTAATTCCTCCATCTTTTTCTTCTCTTCAAGCAATGCTTTTTCTCTCTCCCTTTTTTGTTTTTGAAGTTTTCTTGCCCTTTCTAATAATTGTTCTTCTGTGTAATGGGGCTTTATGACTTTTTCTTTGTCCCCATCTCTTAAATAGATTTTTAAAAAACTTAAAAAATCAAGCCATAATGTTGGTATGTTGTTTTTCTCTTTTGCTTTTAATTTGGCATATTTAATACACTCCCTCCAATCATACTTTCTTTCGTTAAAAATCTTTAATAATAGTTCTTGTTTTTCTTTGCTCTTAAAACCGTATAACTCAGAGATTTTGGAAGCATTGTTGTAAGTGAAATTATTAAATACTTGGCATAATTCTAATACAAAAGAATCAAACTCTGAGAGAAGAAAATTACTATTAATTATATTATTATTTTTATTATTAATTATATTATTATCTTTAACTTTTTCTTTAATACCATCTAAGCAATTTTGATTATACTCTTTTATATTATTTGATAAATCTGTATCATCATTTAATTTAATTCTATTAACTAATTTTATTTTTGCTAATGAGAAAGCATCATCATTTTTATTGGTATTGTTGTTTTTATTAATGCTTTCATTTTCTTTATACTCTTCAATGCTGATGTTTTCTTTGATGTTAGTGATTTCTTCATTGTTTTTTAATTCTTCATTTTCTAACTTTTCATTATCTAATTTTTTATTTTCAAGATTATTTATATATATCTTTCTCTTATCTACATTCTTCTCTTTTATATCATAAACCACCCTTATATAATTATGCTCTTTTAATTCTGATATGCATCTCGATATGCTTACATTGCTCATAGAATACAAATTAGCAAAATAGGCATTTGTGGCAAAACAGTAGCCTTTTTCATTGGAGAGGGCTGTAATCTCTCCGTATATTAATCTTGTGAGAGGGCTTAATCTTTTATCGTATCTAACATTTGCGGGTATTACGGCATAATAATTTTTTTTGTTATTCATTATAAAACCACCTATTAATATTTTCTTTATACTAAATTCAATTTTTATAATGATTTATAAGCTTAATTTCTGGTCTTTTATGATTTTTTGTAAATTTTTTTCTAATTTTATTATAATTAATATGGTTTTATTACGATTTTTAATTGTTAAGTATAAAAAGTATAGTTTATAGAGCAAACTGTAAATAAACAGTAAAAAAATGTAAATAAATATTGACATTTCTTGATAATTTTTGTATATTATAGTTAGGGAGTTTATTACTGATGGCTAAAAGATATTCACTTTTAATTATCGTTTTTGTAATGCTATCTTCTGCATTATTTGCCGATGATTGGATGCTTCCTGCTTCTGCATTGCCAAAAAAAGCACAGGACTTTATCGCTTCAGCCTATCCGGGGGTTACAATATGGAAGGTTGAGCGCGATGACGGAAAGTTTGAAGTGGATTTATCTAATGGTGTTTCTATAGACTTTTATATGAACGGCGATTGGAAGAGCATTGACGGTGAATATATGGGTGTTCCTAAAACAGTGCTTCCTGCCAATATAGCAAATGTTGTTGAAAAGACTTATCCTTCATCTATAATCATAGAAATAGAGAAAGAGTGGGGCAATTACAAAGTAAAGCTCAATAACATGATGGAATTATATATTTCAGCAGATGGTCAATTAATGGGTCAGAAATTTGACGACTAAAAAAATTATTATTAAATAAAATGCAAGTGTTCTAACTTTATCTTTTTTGAATATATAAAATAATACCTATGTTTTCGTATATATAAAAAGCTATGGTTTATTAAATGCAGCCTTTCGCGAAGCGTATCCGAAGGATATAAGGTTCTTTGTGGCAATACCGAAGGCACTTCCTACGGTCGCCCTGAAGGACTCCCTTCGGTCGCACCGAGTAGGTGCCTTGCCTACGGCACGCAGAGCGTCGGCAAAAGAATTGGGGTGCTACCCTAAGGGCACGCTTCGCAGGGGGCAAAGCCCTGCAAATAAAAAAACTTATTAATTCTATTGTTCTTTTTCCCGCCTTCGCTCTGCGGACTTCGTCAAAGTTTTTGCCCTCCGGGCACGCTTCGCGAAAGTGCAAGTGCTATAGCTTTATATTTTAGAATATATAAAATAATATCTATATTTTGTATATGCATAAAAGTTATAATTTATTGAATGCAGTTCTTTTGGTTCTTTTATACCAATAAAAGAACTGGGGGTGCGGGGGCTAGTCCCCGCAAATAAAAAACTTAAAAAATATTTTAACAAACTCAAAATATTTTAATATATATTTTAAAAAGTATATTTTGTAATTTATATTTTTGTTTTTATTCAACTTTTTTGTCGCTCTCGCACCTATACCTAAAGGTACTTCCTTCGGTTGCCCTGAAGGACTCCTTTCAGTCGCACCGAGTAGGTGCCTTACCTACGGCACGCAGAGCGTCGGCAAAAGAAGTGGGGGTACCTACCCTAAGGGCACGCTTCGCAGGGGGGCTAGCCACCGTAAACAATAAAAAATATAAAAAATATTTTGACAAACTTAAATTTTTTTAGTATATATTATAGCATATTTTATTTACAAAAAAACGGAAAACTTCAATATGGAAAATATTAATGACGCTTTAGATTATATATACTCTTTTATGAATAAAAAAAATCTTCATAAAAAAAATAATAATCATATAAGCAATGTAGAAAATATTTTAAATATATTAGGCTATAAACAAAACTTCAAAATAATACACATTACAGGCACTAAAGGAAAAGGTTCTACTACTTTGAGTTTGGCTCATATTCTTAGTGCATGCAATTACAAAACAGGTGCTTTTATATCTCCGCACATCATAAACGAAAGAGAGAGAATATCTATTAATGATGAATGGATTAGCGAGAATGATTTTATTTCTATAGTAAAAAAGATAAAGAATGTAATAGAAGAAAATAAGCTTGATGAGAGCATAACTGTTTTTGAGTTTTTTACTATAATAGGGCTTTATTACTTTTTTATTAACAAAGTGGATTATGCTTGTATAGAGGTTGGTATTGGCGGGAGGTTTGACTGTACTAATATTGTAGACTCTTCAATTAGTATATTAACTTCTATTTCTTATGACCATGTTGATATATTAGGAAACACCATAGAAGAGATAACTTATCAAAAGGCCGGCATTATAAAAAATAATTCTATAGTAATATCAGCAATGCAAGAGAAGAACTCTATTGAAATAATAGAAAATGTGTCAAAAGAAAAAAATAGCACACTATATACATTTGGTAAAGATTTTTATTCTAATATCATAAAAAACACAAGTGAAATATTAGAGTTTGATTATATAGAAAAAGAAAATAAATATCATTTTACAACCACACTTTTAGGGGAACATCAAAGCGAAAATATAGCATTATCATTCAAGGCTTTTACACTATTAGAAAGCAAAAAAGAAAACAAAAAAGAAAATATAAAAAAAGCAATAGACTCACTTCGTAATTTTAATATAAAGGCGAGATTAACTTTTATAGAGAGAAATCCAGACATTATAGTAGACGGTGCTCATAATGCCAAATCATTAAGCAGAATATTAAAGACTATTTATAAATGGTATGACAGTGTGGTGATATTATTTGCTCCTATAAGCGAAAAAGATGTAGGCGGAATGTGTGAGGTATTAAAAGAAAACAAAGACATAATTATAATAAGTTCTACGAAATCAAAATATAAAGACTCTGACAGCTTTAAGACTTATGAATATTTAAAAGAAAAAGAGAATGTGTATCATATAGAGAGTTTTGACTTGGCGGTAGAAGAGATGAAGAAGATATCTAAGGAGAAAAATATACCAGCGTTGGTGATAGGTTCGCTTTACAGTGCGAGCGACTATATAATTTCACAAGATGAGTGAAGTTATATTGTAATTTTTTTATAAATTATAATTATCAACTTTTTTGTCGCTCTCGCTATGCGGACTTCGTCAAAAAGTTGCAAAAAACGCAATTGTTTTGCTATGTATTTTTGGGATACGTAAATCTAAAAGAATATATATTTTGTCTATACATAAAAAGCTATAATTTATTGAATGCAGTTATTCGCGAAGCGTATCCGAAGGATATAAGGTTCTTTTATACCAATACCGAGTAGGTGCCTATCGGCAAAAGAACTGGGGGTACTGCACGGTGTGTGCTTCGCAAGGGGCTAGTCCTTGCAAATAATAAAACTCAAAAAAATCTCTATACCTTTTTGTTATAAATAATTATAAAACATAAGTATTTGATATAATTCTATAATAATTTAAACTACTGCTTAGGTCTTGACATTGGAGCATACTCTAATGCTATAATTAAAACAAAAAAGACTATGGGGTAAATTATGACAATAGCTGAGGTAAGCAAAAAGACAGATTTATCAACCGACACTTTGAGGTATTATGAGAGAATAGGGCTTATACCAGAAGTCGAGAGAACCGAAAGCGGCATACGAAATTATACTGATTATGATATAGGCTGGATAGAGTTTGCTAAATGTATGCGAAGTGCCGGAATGGGTATAGAGTCATTGATAGAATATATAAAACTCTACAACAAAGGCGATGCTACAATAGAAGCAAGAAAGCAATTATTATTAGACCAAAGAGATATAATAGAAAGTAAAATTAATGAGCTTAAAGAGACTTTAGAAAAATTAAATTACAAAATAAACAATTATGATACAAAGATAAGGGAATGTGAAAAAAAATTGTCAAAGAGATAATAAATAAAAAAGGATAAAAAATGAAAATACTATTAAGCTTTTTAATTTTTATGATAACAGCATGCAATTCTATTTATGGAGATAGTGCAACCATGAACACTTTAAATAATTATGTTAATTTAAGAATAAACAACAAAGAATACAAGTTAATATTGTATGATAATGACACGGCAAGAGATTTTTTAAAAATGCTTCCTCTCACAATTACAATGAATGATTTAAACAGCAATGAAAAATATTATAATTTAAGTTCAGCACTTACAACAAAAAGCGAAAGGATAGGAAGTATAAAAAGAGGCGACTTTATGTTATACGGCAATAATTGTTTGGTGTTGTTTTATGAAAGTTTTTCAACATCATATAGCTACACGAAAATTGGATATATAGAAAATACAGACGGCTTAAAAGATTCACTTGGAAGAGGAAGCATAGAAATAACTTTTAGTGCGAACTAGTTTTTTGAAAATTAATTAAAAAAAATAAGTTCATAAAAGAGGTTCATAAAGAGGATTTTTAAAGGAGTTTTGTATGAAAAAAGTAAAATTAAGTAATGGGCTTGAAATGCCTATACTAGGTTTTGGTGTTTTTCAAATACCAGATTATGAGGAATGTAAAAAGTCGGTATTGGATGCAATTGAGGCAGGATACAGATTAATAGATACAGCATCAGCATACAACAATGAAAAAGCGGTAGGAGACGCCATAAAAGAAAGCGGAGTTGATAGAAAAGAATTATTTATCACCACAAAATTATGGATAAGCGACAGCGGCTATGATAATGCTAAAAAGGCTTTTGAAGTTTCTATGAATAAGCTTAATTTAGATTATTTGGATTTATATTTGATACATCAGCCTTTTGGGGATTATTACGGCTCTTGGAGGGCTATGGAAGATTTATATAACGAAGAAAAAATTAAAGCTATAGGGGTATGCAATTTTTATCCTGATAGATTATTAGATTTTGTTATGCATAATAAAACGGCTCCTATGGTTAATCAAATTGAAACGCATCCATTCTTTCAAAGGGAAGAAGATAATAAACTTATGAAAGAGTATAATATTCAAATAGAGTCTTGGGGGCCATTTGCTGAGGGCAGGAATAATATGTTTACTAATGAGGTTCTTAAAAAAATAGCAAGTAAACATAATAAAACAGTTGCTCAGGTTATATTAAATTGGCTTATAAAGAGAGATGTTGTTGTGATACCTAAGAGCGTACACAAAGATAGGATTGTAGAAAACTTTAATGTGTTTGATTTTGAGTTGGACGACAATGACATGAAAGAAATATCTAAATTAGACACTAAGCAGAGTTTATTTTTATCGCATACAGATATTGAAACAGTAAAATATTTATGCAATTATAAGATTTAGTAGTTTTATAAAAAATTGTAGTTTAAAATGATTCTTTGAAATATTTGCAGGGCTTTGCCACGCACCCCACTTCTTTTGCGACCGTAGGAAGTGCCTTCGGTATTGCCACAAAGAACCAAAAAGGCTGCATTTTTATTATAAATTTCATAATTTAATTGTACATTAAAATGCATTCCCCCGCACGACTAAGAAGTTATAGTTAAAGCATAGTATTACCGTGCGGCAAGGTGGTACAGCTCGTACGCGGGAAAAAGAACAGAAAAAATTACAGAATGTAAAGTTTTAATATGTATTTAAAAAGTTACTGCTTAATAATACATGAAACTTAAATTTTTATAAAAGGACTAATAATGAAAAATACTTTTATAACTTTATTACTAATTTTTATAATATCACTAAACATAAAAGCAGAGGTCAATAATATGAAAGGCAATTTTAATTTCAATACAAAAACTGTTAAACTAAATAATGGTTATGAAATACCTTTAAATGGAATAGGCACATACAGTTTATTAAATGATGTTTGTTACAACTCTGTGCTTTATGCTTTACAAAATGGGGTGAGATTAATTGACACGGCTTATATATACCGCAATGAAGAGGAGGTGGCAAGAGCTGTGAGAGATTCTAAGATTGATAGAAAAGATATTTTTGTTATTACAAAGCTATATCCTAATCAGTATAATGATGCAAAAAATGCAATAAACGAAGCGTTAAAAAAATTAGGCTATATTGATATGATGCTTCTTCATCACCCAGGAAATAATGATGTTGAAGCGTATAAGGCAATAGAGAAAGCTGTAAAAGAAGGAAAGATAAAATCTATTGGTCTTTCTAATTGGTATATAAAAGAATTAAAAGAGTTCTTGCCAAAAATAAATATTATGCCTGCTTTGGTTCAAAATGAAATACACCCATATTATCAAGATACTGAAGTTGTAGAATATATTCAAAGTTTGGGAATAGCTGTTCAAGCGTGGTATCCATTGGGGGGAAGAGGTCATCAAAGAGAGCTTTTAAATGATAGCGTATTAAAAGAGATAGCTAAAAAGCATAATAAATCTGTTGCTCAAATTATATTAAGATGGCATTTACAGAGGGGAGTGATTGTGATACCCGGTTCAAGCAATAGGGCTCATATAATAGAAAATACAGAATTATATGATTTTGAATTGAGCGATGATGAGATGAGAAAAATATCAGCACTTAACCGCAATGAAAAGCATGACTGGTATTAATTAAAATATTAATTATGTAAACAATGTAAATTATAATAAGGAGTTATTAATATGCAAAAAAGAAAGCTTGGAGATTTGGAAGTTTCAGCTCTTGGTTTAGGATGCATGGGCTATGGTGTAGTGTATGATGAGAATTATGATAAAAAGCAATTAATATCCGTTATACATGAAGCTATTGAATTAGGCATTAATTTTTTTGACACAGCAGAAGCCTATGGTCCATACAAAAACGAGGAGATTGTAGGTGAAGCATTAGAAAAACATAGAGATAAAGTTGTAATAGCTACGAAGTGCGGAATAAAAACTGTAAACGGAAAGCCTGTATTAGACGGCAGAAAAGAGACTATAATATCATCAATAGAAGGTTCATTAAAAAGACTGAAAACTGATTATATTGATTTGTATTATCTTCACAGAGTTGACCCTAACACGCCTATTGAAGAAGCTGCAGACACAATGAAAAAATTAATAAAAGAAGGCAAAATTAAATATTGGGGCATTTCAGAGGCAGGGGCAAACACTATAAAAAAAGCTAATGAAGTATGCAAACTCACAGCCATACAAAGCGAATATTCTATGATTTGGAGAGAACCAGAAAAAGAAATTATACCATTATTAGAAGAATTAAATATTGGTTTTGTGCCTTTCTCTCCATTGGGTAAAGGTTTTTTAACAGGAAAACTTAACAGCGATTTTTCAAAAAATGATTTTAGAAGCTCTATTCCAAGATTTCAAAAAGATAATTTTGATAAGAATAAAGCATTGATTGATATTTTGGAAGAGATTGCTAAAGCCAAAAATGTTTCAAAGGCTCAAATAGCATTAGCTTGGGTGCTTCATCAAAAACCGTTTATAGTGCCTATATTTGGAGCAAGCAAGATAGAGAGATTAAAAGAGAATGCTTATTCTGTTAATGTGGATTTTAGCAAAGAGGAATTAAATAAGATAAATGAAGCTATTTCACAAATAACGATAGAGGGTGATAGGTATCCGAAGGAGCATATGGAGATAGTAGGAAAATAATATAGTTGTTATAAAATTGAAAGCATAAATATATTATAATTTATAATGAGCATTTTATGTTTTTAATATTGTAAAACAATTATTGTATATAAAGTATAAAAATGCAGTCTTTTTGGTTCTTTGTGCCAACAAAAGAACTGGGGTTTTACTCTACGAGTACGCTTCGCAGGGGGGCAAAGCCCCAATTATAAAATATTAAAATAAGAACTATAGGAACTTAAAATGAAAATATTGATAGCTTATTATTCGCATTCAGCAAACACTAAAAAACTTGCTGATACAATAGCAAAAATTATAAAAGAAGAATCACAAAATGTAGAAATAGACTTTTTTAATACAGAGCCAGAGAAAGCATATTCGCCAAACTATAGCACCGTATTAAACGAAGCTAAAAGAGATATAAACAGCGGTTACAAACCAAAATTAAAAAACAGCATAAAGAGCATAGACGATTATGATATTATATTTGCAGGAAGTCCTAATTGGTGGAACACAATGGCTCCTCCGTTAAATACATTTTTGAACAGTTTTGACTTTTCTAATAAAATAATAATGCCTTTCTGTACGCATGGCGGCGGAGGGTGTGGAAGCATTAAAAGAGATATAGAAAAAGAATCAAAGTCTAAAAATGTAGCTAAAATATTAAGCGTATATGGAGGCTCTGCGTCAAGTGCTGAGAGTGAAATAAGAAAATGGGTTAAGGATATATTTTTAAAAATAAAATAATAAAAAGGAGAAAATAAAATGTCTGATTATAAATATCAAAAATCACCAGAAAAAACTTTATTCATAAAAAATGGAGAAGGCAAAAAGTTTAAAGGAGCTAAAGAATATTTTACAGGCGATGTTGAAGTAGAGATTCTCACAGAGCCTAATGAAGATTCTCATTTTTCTGTAGCCTATGTAACATTTGAGGCAGGTGCAAGAACAGCATGGCATACTCACCCTTGCGGACAGCATTTAATAGTAGTTGAAGGAATAGGGCTCACACAAGAAGAGGGCGGAGAAGTTTTAGAGTTTCACAAAGGCGAGGCATTATACTGCCCTAAAGATAAAAAGCATTGGCATGGAGCTTCACCAGATTGCAAAATGAAGCATATTGCTATAACAGGCGACAAAGACGGCAACAATGTAACTTGGTTAGAGCATGTTACTGATGAAGAATATAATGCTTATAAAAAGAATAGATAAGTTTTTATATTTATAAGATTTTTTATTTTATTGTTTGTGGGGCTAGTCCCTGCAAATAATAAAAATAAATAAAGTTGAAATTTTAAGTATATTCTTAAATAACTATATTTTTATATGAGTTTTTTATTCAACTTTTTCCCGCCTTCGCTGTGCGGACTTCGTCAAAGTTGCAAAAAGTGCAAATCTTTTTACTTTATATATTGGAATATGTATAAACTGTAAGATAGTGTCTATATTTTAAGCTAAAAATGCAGTCTTTTTGCTTCTTTGGGCCACCACCGAGTAGGTGCCTAATCGGCAAAAGAAGTGAGGGTGTGTACCCTAAGGGCACACTTCGCAGGGGGCAAAGTCCCCACAAATAATAAAAAAAATCAAAACATAATTCTTTTATATAAACTAATATATTTATAATCTATTTCTTAGCTTGCCCAAAAACACTTTTGATGCCTCTGAAAATATCTGGTTTTTCTTCCATATCACCCTCGATTCTATTTCCAATTTAGGCTTTAATGGAACAAAACAAAGTTCTTCTGAATTGTTTACCAGTTTGTCCATAGTTAAAATATATCCAATACCTGCTTCAGCCATAATGGCCGCATTGTAAATAAGATTGTAAGTTAATATAATATTTAATTTGTCAAAGTCTTTTCCTATCCATTCATCGAACTTTGAAGTTTGTATTTTATTATTAAAAAATATCTTAGGGCACATTATAGGTATACTAAGTAAATCTTTTTTTTCTATAAATTTCTTTTTTGACAGAGGCGAAGTTTTTTTCATTAATATACCGTAAACTTCTTTATATGGTATCTCCAAGCATTCATATTTGGAAGAGTCAAAATTGCCTATCACAACGCCGAAATCCAAAAGCCCTTTATCGAGTTTTTCTGTAATCTCTGAATATGCACCGCTGTGTATATGATAAATTATATTAGGGTATTCATCTCTCATATTTTTTATAACATCAGCAATAAGTTTAACATAATAAGTTTCAGCACTTCCTATATGAATGTCGCCTGCTATAACATCATCAGAAGATTTAAACTCTTTTTTAGTTTTCTCCATCAAGTCAATAATCTCTTCTGCTCTTTTTTTTAGAAGCATTCCGTCTGCTGTGAGTTTTATTGTGTAGTTGCTTCTAATAAACAATTTCTTTCCTATTTCTTTTTCTAAGTTGGATATTTGTCTTGATAGGTTAGGCTGGGTTAGATTAAGAGAGTTTGCTGCTTTAGTGATGCTACCTTCTCTTGCCGAAATTAGAAAATATTTCAAAGCTTTTATGTCCATTATAGTACCTCATAGATTTATAGATGTATTTTTAAGTTTTTTATTTGTGGTGGCTTTGCCCCCTGCGAAGCGTGCCCTTAGGGTACACGCCCCCAGTTCTTTTGCCGCCGCAAAGAACCAAAAAGGCTGCATTTTTATAAATCAATTTTTAAATATAGCCGAATTTTTATGAATTGTACTATATTTAAAAGATATAATGTAGTAGTATTTGCGTTTTTTGCAACTTTTTTGTGCGGCAAAAAAGTTGATAATACATCTATAAAAATAGATAAATTTATAAAATATATTTACCTTACTTTTATACTAACATATTACAAATTTTTATCAATGCCTTTTAGTTATAATTGATTATAAGACATAAATATTTAATATAGTTGCGTTAAATAATTATCAGTATAACTTTTAATGAATGGAGAATTGAATATAAAAATTAATAAACTTAAAAAATATATTAAAAAAATAAATTGGCATACCTTTTTTAAGATATACCAATTTTTTAATTACATTGAAATTGTTTATGATTTTATAAAATTTAAATAATTAAATATTCAATCCCATATTGTATGCGTCTTGCATAAATTTTTTATCATTGATTTCGCCTTTATTCCAAACACTATGTGCTAATATAATTCCTTTCTCTCTCACATCTTCTAAACAATCCAAAAATCCCCTAAAGCCGTCAATAGTTCTAAGCATTTCTTTTTCATCTTCAGTAGCAGCAGTTGCAATAAAATAAAAATCTTTGTTTTTAATCTCTAAATATTTAGTAACGCATCTGTCTATAAAAGTTTTCATTTGGGCATTCATTGTATAAAAGTAAACAGGTGTAGCCATTACTATTACATCAGCCTCAAGCATTTTGTCTAAAATGTCTTTCATATCATCTTTTTGTACGCAAGGCTTATTATTTTTATAGCAAGTTCCGCAATCTTCGCAGTAATTAATTTTTTTGTCTTTTAAAAATATCTTTTCTCCATTATGTCCAGCTTCTTTAGCACCTCTTAAAAACTCATCGCATAATGTATCAGAATTGCCTCCTCTTCTTGGGCTGGATGATATTATTAATACTTTTTTACTCATTTTATAACCTCTTATTTATTTTTATTAATTATATTATAGCATTAGAGTATGCTCCAATGTCAAACGATTTAGAAAGTTTTTTATATTTTTTATTTAATAAAAGGTTTATATTTTGATTAACTATTACAAAATCTGTGTAATGCTTTTTAGTTATAATTAATTATAAGACATAAGTATTTGATATATTTCTCTTTCTAATTAAAATAAAATTAATCATGATGCTTATATAGGAGGCAAGAATATGAGAAAAATTATTATAACTTTTTTTATAGGATTATTCACTATGAACGCTTTCGCACAAACTACTAAAATAAAATTAACTTTTGAAGGCAATGAAATATATGCTCTAATCAACAATTCAAAAGCAGGAAACGATTTTTTATCTCTTCTTCCTTTAAGCGTTAAAGCAGAAGATTTTAACAGCACAGAAAAAATATTTTATTTAAGCAAGAAATTAAATACTCAAAATGAACTAGACGGCATAAACCCAAAAGCAGGCGATATCACCTATTATGCTCCTTGGGGAAACATTGCTATATTTTATAAAAATTTCAGATACTCAAATAATTTAATTTATTTAGGCAAGTTTGAAAATACTTCAGATATAGAAAAACTTTCAAATATGAAAGGCAATTTTGATATACGTATCGAAAGAGTGAATTAAGTGAATTGAAAAAATAAAAAGGAGAATAATCACTTATGAACGTTAAAGAGTTTTTAGAAAATTATAAAAATGGAAAAGAGATAAATATGTTTTCTGAAGAGTTTCAGATTATATATAACAAAATGCAAGAGACAGAAAAATTATTATGGCAGTATAACAACACTTTTCAAAGCTACAAAAATAACAGAGATATATTAAACAAAATATTTGAAACTAATTTAGATGAATCTGTAATTATAATGCCAAGCTTTCATATAGATATAGGAAATGTTGAGTTTGGAAAGAATGTATTTATAAATAAGAATTGCACCATTATGGATATTGGAGGCGTTGTTATAGAAGATAATGTGCAGATAGCACATAATGTAAGTATAATAACTCCTAATCATGATTATAATAACAGAAATATATTAATTCCAAAGCGAATAGTAATAAAGAAAAATGTATGGATAGGAACAGCTGCTATTATACTTCCTGGTGTAACTATAGGAGAAAACTCAATAGTTGCTGCAGGTGCTGTTGTAAATAAGGATGTGCCAAGCAATACAATTGTAGGAGGCAATCCTGCCAAAGTGATAAAGGAAATAAAAGAATAACAGAATAATATTTATAAAAAATGGAGACATTATGAATTGTATAAAGTTAAATAATAATGTTGAAATGCCTATTCTAGGGTTTGGAGTATACAGAGTAGAAGATTATGAGGAATGCAAAAAAGCATGTCTTTATGCCATTGAAGCAGGATACAGACATATAGACACAGCATCAATATATCTTAATGAAAAAGCTGTTGGAGATGCCATAAAAGAAAGCGGAATCAACAGAAAAGAAATGTTTATCACCACCAAATTATGGATACAGGATGCTAATTATGATAAGGCAAAGAAAGCATTTCAAATATCTATGGAAAAATTAGGATTGGACTATTTGGATTTATACTTAATTCACATGCCTTTCGGTAATTATTATGCTGCTTGGAAGGCAATGGAAGAATTGTATGAAGCAGGACGCATAAGGGCTATAGGCTGCTGCAACTTCTATAAAGATAGATTAATTGATTTTGTAACCCATAGTAAAATAACACCTGCAATTAATCAAATAGAAACTCATCCGTTTTTTCAAAGATGGGAAGAGCAAAACTTAATGAAAGAATATAATATTACATTAGAATCTTGGGGACCTTTGGCAGAAGGAAAAAATAATATTTTCAATAATGAAATATTAAAAACTATAGGCAAAAAATATAATAAAACTATAGCTCAAGTTATTTTAAGGTGGCTTACTCAAAGAAATATACCTATTATTCCAAAGAGTATACACAAAGAGAGAATAATAGAAAACTCTAAAATATTCGATTTCACATTAGATGATAATGATATGAATATTATAAAAACTTTAGATAATAATAAAAACATAATATTTCTTAATGATGATGCTGACTTTATAAAGCAATTATTAAAATTGAAATATTAAAAAAATTAAGGAGGTTATTAATGAAAAAAACTTTAAAAACTATTTTATCTTTATCTATTCTAATAATAGTATTTTCATGCATAGCAAATTCACAAAGTAAAGGAGAAAGTTTAACTATGACAGAAAAAGCAAAAACTAAATACAATGAATTACTCAAAAGAGATGCCAGCTTAACTAAACCTAATGACCCAGATTTAGAAAGCATATTTAATAATTTTGTTTATGGAGAAGTTTATAATCATGGAACATTGGATCCTAAATTAAGAGAGCTTGTAACATTAGTTTCTCTAACAGCATCACAAGGCACTGATATGATAAAACCTCATGTAGAAACAGCTTTGAATATTGGAGTTAGTCCTATAGAGATAAAAGAAGCATTATATCAATGTTCGCCTTATGTAGGATTTCCGAGGGTATTTGCTGCATTAGAAAAAGCAAATGAAGTTTTTAAAGAAAAAAATATTTCACTTCCTATAGAATCTCAATCAACAGTTACAGAAGGTACAAGATTTGATAAGGGGTTAGAAACACAGGTAAGCATATTCGGAGATGCGATACTTGCTGCACATTCAAATGCCGCACCTAATCAAAAGCATATACAGAATTTTTTATCGGCTAATTGTTTTGGGGATTTTTACACAAGAAAAGGTTTAGATTTAAAAACAAGAGAGTTATTGACATTTATAATGATAATATCTTTAGGCGGAGCAGAACCTCAAGCGACAGCACATGCGAATGCAAATATTAAGATGGGAAACAGTAAAGATATGATGCTTGAAGCAGTAACACAATGTTTGCCTTATATAGGCTACCCAAGAACCTTGAACGCCATAACAATAATTAATAATATAGAATAATTATAATATTATATTTGCTTTATAATTGGTGATAATAATATTTGTTATCATCAAAGACATTGTAATAATAAATGCAGTCTTTTTGCTTCTTTGGGTCACCAAAAGAAGTAGGGGTTCGGGGACTAGTCCCCGAAAATAATAAAAACATAAAAACTTTAATATAAGTTAAAAAATTTAATTCTATTAAAAGCAGTATTTTTATTTTAATTATTTGTGGTGGCTTTGCCCCCACGCCCCCAGTTCTTTTATTGGTATAAAAGAACCTTATATCCTTCGGATACGCTTCGCGAAGAACTGCATTTAACGAAATTAATAAAGAGTGTGCAAAAAAAAACTTTATAATACACCAAATATATGAATTGATAAAATATCATCATAATATTACAAGGAGAATTTAAATGATGAAAATAATTAAAACAATGTTAATGTCATTGCTTATTTCAAGTACATTATTAATCGGAGGCTTAAACGCTCAAAGCTCAAAAACTTTAATAGTATATTTCTCTTGGGGCGGAAATACCAGAACCGCTGCCAATATGATTAAAAACCTCACTCAAGCAGATATGTTTGAAATAAAAACCGTTGAACCATATCCAAGTTCTTATAATGATACTGTAAATCAGGCAAGAAAAGAACAAAATGATGATTTTTTACCAAAGTTGAGTGCTAATATAAATAATTTGTCAAGCTACGACACTATAATATTATGTTACCCTAATTGGTGGGGCACTATTCCGCAGGCAGTAAAACAATTATTATTAACTCATGATTTCAGCGGTAAAAAAATTGCTCCTTTATGTACTCATGGCGGAAGCAGAATGGGAAGAAGCGTTACTGATATAAAAAAATTATGTGCTAATTCTACTATATTAGAGGGTTTGAGTGTATCTGGAGAAAGCGTTAATAGCTCAGAAAATAATATAAAAACATGGCTTCAAAATATTAATATACTATAAAACTTTTATATTTACTTACTGCTTATTATAATTAATAGGCAGTAGCAAATAAAAAATATTTTAAGGATTATATAATGAAAAAATTCTTATTAGTGTTTTCAATAATATTATTAAGCATATCATGCAATAATTCTAATGATATGCAAAATAAAATTATTATAGATAAACAAGGAAGTTTTACATTTGGCGGTAAAGTATTATCTGCAAATGGAGAATTTGAAAAAGATACTTTATTTCCAAGTTCAAACGGACAAACATATCATAGCGATCATGGATATGCATTTTATCAAATACCTGTTAATGCTAAAAAGTACCCTATAGTATTTTTACATGGAGGAGGACAATCTGCTAAAAGTTTTGAAACTACTCCAGACGGCAGAGAAGGTTTTCAAAATATTTTCTTAAAAAAAGGATATAGTGTATATTTGGTAGATCAGCCAAGGAGAGGAAGAGCTGGAAGAAGTTCTGTGCCTATAACTATTAATCCTACTCCTGATGAACAGTCTTTATTTAATTGGTTTAGAATAGGTTCTTGGCCTCATTTTTTTGACAATGTGCAATTTAAAAATGATGAAGAGACTTTAACTCAATACTTTCAGCAAGTTACTCCTAATACAGGCAGTTTTGATGAGGAAGTAGTATCTGATAGTTTGTCTGCATTATTTGATAGAATAGGAGAAGGAATTTTACTAGCACATTCTCAAGGAGCTGGTCCTGCATTCTTTACAGCAATAAAAAATAAAAATGTTAAGGCATTAGTATTGTATGAGGCAGGCGGATGCAGTTTGCCTTTTCCTGAAAATACTTCACCTACTAATATTACTATGCCTGCATATTTTCCTATAAAAGAAATTCCTGAAAATGATTTCAAAAAATTAGCAAGCATACCTATAGTAATTTATTATGGAGATAATATACCAAAAGAAAAATCTGATAATCCTTATTTGGAAGAATGGAGATTAAGAGTTGAATTAGTAAAAAAATTGGAAGAAACTTTAAAATCTTATAATGCTGATGTTAATGTTGTAATTCTTCCAGAAATTGGAATATATGGAAATACTCATTTTCCTTTTTCAGATTTAAATAACTTAGAAATAGCAGACTTACTTGAAAAATACTTAAAAGAAAAAAAATTAGAATAAAATAATATTAAAAAGGATTTATAAATGAAATACGTAAAATTAAATAATGGTTTGGAAATGCCTATTTTAGGTTTTGGAGTTTATCAAATTCAAGATTATAATGAATGTAAAAAAGCAGTATTAAATGCCATTGAAACAGGATACAGATTAATAGACACAGCAGCCTCATATAAAAATGAAAAAGCTGTTGGAGATGCCATAAAAGAAAGCGGTATAAACAGAAAAGAATTATTTATAACAACAAAATTATGGATACAAAAAAACGGTTATGAAGATACTAAAAAAGCATTTAATAATTCTCTTGAAAAACTTCAATTAGATTATTTGGATTTATATTTAATACATCAGCCTTTCGGTGATTATTACGGAGAATGGAGATGTATGGAAGAGTTATACAAAAACGGAAAAATTAAAGCTATTGGAGTATGTAATTTCTTTGCTGACAGATTGGTTGATTTAATAATGCATAATGAGATAGTACCTGCTGTAAATCAAGTAGAAGTAAATCCATTTTATCAAAAAAATGATTATCAAACTATTATGAATGAATATAATGTACAAATGCAGTCTTGGGCTCCTTTTGCTGAAGGAAGAAATAATATGTTTACTAATGAAGTATTATCAAGCATAGCTAAAAAATATAATAAATCTATAGCTCAAATAATTTTAAATTGGCTTGTAAAAAGAAATATAGTAGTAATACCTAAAACTGTTAGAAAAGAAAGAATGGAAGAAAACTTTAATATTTTTGATTTTGAATTAGATGAGAGTGATATAAAATTAATTTCATCTATTGATAAAAATGAAAGTTCTTTTTTCTCTCATCAAGATTATAAAATGGTAAAACTTTTATCAGAAAGGGTTCTTGAATAATTTAATAAATATAAGGAGAATATATAATGAAAAAAGATGTTTTTGTTTTAGCAGGGGCAGGCTCCATTGGAATAGCCATAGCAAGAAGAGTTGGAATTGGAAAGCATATCGTACTTGCTGATTTTAATATAGAAAATGCTGAAAGAGAATCACAAATATTATATAATGCAGGGTTTGAAACTTCTGTATTTGAAGCTGATATTTCTTCAAGAGAATCAATTTTAAAACTTATAGATTTTTCAAAAGGCTTGGGAAAAATAAAATATTTTGTTAATGCTGCAGGCGTTTCACCATCTCAGGCGTCTATTAAAGATATTTTAAAAGTTGATTTATATGGAACAGCGGTGCTTCTTGAAGAGTTCGGCAAGGTGATAGAAGAGGGAGGAAGCGGAGTAATAATATCTTCACAGTCTGGTTATCGTTTGGGCTCTCTCACAGATGAAGAAAATAGAATACTTGCTACCACTCCAACAGAACAATTATTATCTTTGCCAATACTTGAAAAAGCTTCAGACACATTAAAAGCCTATCAGTTATCAAAAAGATGCAACTGTCTTAGGGTGATGTATGAATCTGGAAATTGGGGCAAGAGGGGAGCAAGATTAAACTCAATAAGCCCTGGCATAATAATAACACCATTAGCGAACGATGAATTAAACGGACCAAGGGGAGCGATGTATAAAAGAATGCTTGAGCTTTGTCCTTCTAAAAGGGCAGGCACTCCGGACGATGTTGCTAATGTTGCTGAATTATTAATGACAGATAGAGGCTCATTTATTTCTGGAAGCGATTTTCTTATGGACGGAGGCGTAACAGCATCTTGGTGGTATGGAGAATTATCAGAGGGTAAATAAAGTTTTTTTAAAATTCTAAAAATTATTAAGGAGTGTGTTGATGAATGTGTTTATAAAAAAAATAGTGTTTATTCTTTTATCAATAATTATGTTATCTTGCGGTAACGATACTCAAAAAAAAGATTATATAGTTGATAGTTTAGAAAGTTCACAAAACGTTAATGCTCTAAATATTAACGGCACTCAAAACAAAATATTAATAGCATATTTCACATGGTCAGACAACACAGTAGTAGAAAATCCTGATTCTATTGACATAGATGCTGAAACTTCTGCAAGCGTGTTATCGCCAGGTAATGCTGAGTTAATTGCTAATTGGATAGCGGAAAAGACAGGAGGAGATTTATTTAGCATAAAGACACAAAACAAATATTCAAGCGATTATGATGAATGTTTGAACCAGGCAAGAAAAGAAAGAGATAATAATGAAAGACCAGCATTAGTAGGCAGAGTGAACAACATCGATGATTATGATGTTATATTTTTAGGCTTTCCAAACTGGTGGTATACATGCCCAATGGCAGTTTTTACATTTGTTGAAAGCTATGATTTATCAGGCAAAACAATAATACCATTTTGCACACATGGCACAGGAGGACTTTCAAGAACAATAAGAGATTTAAAAAAATTACTTCCAGAAAATTGCGAAGTGTTAGAGGCTATAGGGGTGTATAGACCAGGAGTAAAGAACTCAAGGAATAAAGTTTTGGATTGGCTAAGGAAGCTTGGCTATTAAAGTTGATAGATGTTTTTATATTATAAAATATAATAGATATAAAATAATACTTAGATTTAAGAATGCAGTCCTTTTGCTTCTTTGGGTCACCAAAAGAAGTAGGGGTTCGGGGACTAGTCCCCGAAAATAATAAAAACATAAAAACTTTAATATAAGTTAAAAAATTAAGTATATTTAAAGTAGTATTTTTTTTCAATTATCTGTGGTGGCTTTGCCCCCTGCGAAGCGTGCCCTTATAGGGTACACACCCCCAGTTCTTTTGCGACCGAAGGGAGTCCTTCAGGGCGACCGTAGGAAGTGCCTTCGGTATTGCCACAAAGAACCAAAAAGGCTGCATTTAATAAAGTATAGCTTTTTATGATATACAAAATATAGATACTATTTTATATATTCCCAAATATAAAGCTAAAACACTCGCACTTTAAATAATTAAACTATGTGAAACTATTAAACAGCAAACTCGTTTAAGGAGAAGCTTCGATGAAAAAAATAATTAAAATTACAGTAGACATAATAATGACGCTGCTCTTCTTTGTTTTAATGGCATATCACTTTACAGGTGATGCCGTGCATGAATATTTGGGCTTTATGCTTTTTATATTCTTTATACTTCATCATATACTCAATTTCAATTGGTATAAAAATATTTATAAAGGCAAATACAATTTTAACAGAATATTAAACACTTTTATTAACACTATGCTTTTTTTGTGTATGGCGGGACTCATGATTAGCGGAATACTATTTTCTCAAAGAGTCTTAGGTTTTCTTAATATTCACAATAGCGGAATGTTTACAAGACGCCTTCATATGATTTCAAACTCTTGGGCTTTTGTATTTATGTCGGCACATTTGGGAATGCATTGGGGTATGTTTATAAATAGAAAGTTTATTAAAAAACAAATATCTATAATAATAGCTTTATTTGTTTCCATATATGGAGTTGTTTCGTTTATTAAAAGAGGATTATATAATAAAATGTTTCTGCTTGTGGAGTTTGCTTTTTTTGATTATGAAGAGCCTGTGATATTTTTCTTTATGGATTATGTGTCTATTATGGTGCTTTTTATATTTATTACTTCTCTTATGCAAACATTAAATAGTAAATTAAAATAATAAAATAAATATATTTATAAAAAAGAGAGTGTTTTATAGCTCCAATAAAATAATTATTTTTTAGTTTTATTTATATAATGAGCTTGACAAAATAATGTATTTTTGTACAATATAATAAATTTTATAAATGATATTTAAGTTAATAATTTTTTGGAGAGAATATGGCTACTAAGAAGAAAGAAACTACTGAAATAAAAAAAGACGGTAAAAGTGAGGCTATAGAAGCTATTACCGACCAGATAAATAAAAAATACGGTCCTGGCTCTTTTATGAGACTTGGAAGCAATAAAACAGTTAATGTTGATGTTATTTCTACTGGGGCATTAACTTTAGACCACGCTTTAGGAGTGGGAGGAATACCAAGAGGAAGAATCATAGAGATTTACGGGCATGAGGCTTCTGGTAAAACTACACTTACTCTTCACATCATAGCAGAAGCTCAAAAGGCTGGCGGTTATGCTGCTTTTATAGATGCTGAACATGCTCTTGACCCAGTGTATGCGAGTGCTTTGGGGGTTGATATTGACAATTTATATATTTCTCAGCCAAACTCAGGTGAAGAGGCACTTGAAATATTAGAAAAAGTTGTATCTTCTACTGCTTTTGATATTGTTGTTGTGGATTCTGTTGCAGCATTAGTTTCAAAGGCGGAACTTGCTGGGGATATAGGGGACGCTCATATTGCTTTACAGGCTAGACTTATGAGTCATGCTTTGAGAAAACTTACTGCTATAATAAGCAATACTAATACTGCTGTAATATTCATTAACCAATTAAGACAAAATATTGCTACAACTGGTTATGGTGCTGGTCCTACAGAAACTACTACAGGCGGTAAGGCTTTGAAATTCTATTCTTCTGTAAGGCTTGATATTAGAAGAACTGAATGGATTAAAAAAGGCGATGATACTATAGGTCATAAAGTAAAAATAAAAGTTGTTAAAAATAAATTATCTTCACCGTTTAAAGTGGTTAATTTAGAGATAATATTCGGTAAAGGTATATCTTCTGAAGGCCTCTTAATAGATTTAGCAATGGAAGCAAAAATTATCACAAGAAGCGGTGCTTGGTTCTACTACAATGGAGAGCAGATTGCACAGGGTAAAGAGAAGGTGAGAGAATTACTTGCGGCTGACCCTAAAATGCGTATGGAGCTTGAAATACAGATTAGAGAGGCTCTTAATATGGGCGGTGTAGACAAGGTTAAAGAAAAATTAGAAGAGTATCTTGAAAATAAAAATCCTGCTAAAGAAAATGAAAAAGAAGAGAAAAAAGAAGAAGAAAAAGCTTCTAAAAAAGCAGATGATACTGACCTTTTAATGAGTGCCGAAGAGGCTTATAACGAATAAAATAGATAAATAAGAGAAATCGAGAGATAATATGGATTTGGTTATAAGAAAAGCTAATATAGATGATGTATTTTATATAAGCAAACTTCATGCTATATGTTGGAAGCAATCTTATAAGGATATTGTGTCGGAAGATTTTTTAAAAAAGATATATTTAGATGATTGGTGTGAAGAGTTTTCTGAGGGTATAAAGACAAAGACAAGAGAAGTGCATATTGCTTTATTAGACGATAACATCATAGGTGCTATATCCTGCGGTAACAATAGATACAACATAGAAAACTATGGGGAAATAATGTCTTTATATGTTCACCCAGTTTATCAAGGTTCTGGTATAGGAAGTGAATTATTAAATCATTGTATATCATATATGAAAGATAATGGGTATAAAAACTTATGCCTTTATGTTTTTGATAAAAATGAAGAGGCTAAAAGATTTTATCTAAAAAACGGATTTAAAGATTCGGGCAAAAAAAAGATATTAAAGATAGATGATAATAATAATATAGAAGAAGCATTATATATTTATGATAATATATAAATACTTCTTCTATTATTTATTTTACAATTAAATATTTCAATTCTTAAATTAAATAATTAATTATTAGTATTTAAATTAGTGTCTGGTAAAGTATTGTTTGTAGGCACTTGCTGTGTTGCTGGCACATTATTAGCAGGAGTAGTAGTTGCTTGGTCGAAGGCAGTTTTTTGAGTGCTTATAGCCATAGATATAAGTAAAGCTCCTACGATAAATATTGTAGATAAAATAGTAGTTGCTTTAGTTAGAGCATTTCCTCTTTGGCTTCCAAGTACATTTGCTTGAGCACTAGAAAATAAACCTTCTGCTTTACCGCCTTGTATTATTATAAGTAAAAGTAGTAGTACACAGATTATTGAGTAAACGATTATTCCTAAAGTTAGTAAAGCATTCATAAATATATATCCTCATAAAAAATTATATTTTCAGTTTTTAATTAAAGTATTATATCATCTATATAATATTTTTCAAGCATTTTATTTAATAAGATATAACCTTGCCGTCTATGAGTGAGAAATGAATACTTCCAAAATCTCTGCTGTCATAAGCATAATCTCTATTGTCTGATAACACAAAATATTCATTATAACCTATAATATAAGGACCAAAATTATCCCTCGAAGATATATTGCTTTCGAGTATTCTATTATCTTTGCCAATATTTGCCCAAGGTTCATTTAATTCTGCTCCGTTTATGTATACGGTTTTGTTTTTTATTTCTATGGTTTCATTTGGAAGACCTATTACTCTTTTTATTAAATATCTTGTGTTGGATATATTAACGTTTCCAAAAGTGAAAAAATAAACTGTATATGATATAAACTTTTTAAAAATATTTTCTTTTTTGCTTCTTGGGTCAACAATAAAAACTATGTCGCCCCTCTCAGGTCTTGAGAATACTATGGTTTTTCCTGTTAATTTTGATACGAAAGGTTTTATTTCGAGTGCATATCTTAATTTTGAAGTAATAACCATTTTGTTGGGTTCAATAGTATTCATCATAGTTGAACTTTTCATCTTATCAAAACGTACAAAAAGCGTAATGATGCCAAAGAGTATGAATGCTATAATAAAACCTAAAATAAGCCTTGCTATGGTTTTATATAGTAAATTGTTGCTTCTATAATATATAAATATAAAAGGCTTTAATATTGCTTTTAATGCATTTTTCTTTTCTTTCTTTATGCTTTCTCTGTCATCATAAGAATAGTTCATTATGAGTATTTGAAACCTTATTATAAATTATTTTTTAATTAGATTTTTTAGCTTGGTGTTCGCTGTTTTCTAAAGCAGCAGGTACAGCAGGAACTACTATATAGCCATATTCACCACTTCTGCATAAATCCATTATCACTTCGTTTTGTAAAGTTTCACCAGCTGTATCTTCTCTCAAATATTCAGGCAAATCAATAACATGATATAAAGGGTCTATATTATCAACATTTACATCAAATAGTTCTTCTATAAAAGCTAAATCTTTATTTAATCTATTTAACATTTCGTCTTTTTGATTATCTTCTATTTTTAATCTAGTTTGATATAAAAGAGCTTCTAATTCTTCTCTGTTAGTTGTCATAAAAAAAGTCCTCTTAGTTTTAATGATTTAAATACTATATAATAAAAGCAGTATTTTTGCAATATTTTAGATTATACTGAAAAAATTGAGTTTTGTCAAAATTTAGTTTTTGTATATTTATTACGGGCACACTTCGCAGGGGGGGCTAGTCCCCGCAAAATAAAAAAACTTAAAAATGTTTAACAAACTTGATTTTTTTAATATATACTGAAACAAATGTATTTTATTAACTTATGTATATTATATAAATTTCATCAACTTTTTTGTCGCTCAAAAAAGTTGCAAAAAACGCAAGTGTTTTAGCTTCATACATTTGGAATATGTAATCTAAAATAATATTTATATTTTGTTATAGATAAAAAGCTATACTTTATTAAATACAGTCTTTTTGGTTCTTTGTGCCAACAAAAGAACTGGGGTGTGGGGCAAAGCCTCCACAAATAAAAAACTAAAAAATATCCTCATAACAACACTATGTAGTCCCTTGTTATTAAAGCATCATAATTCTTGTAGCCTAATATCTCTAATATAGAATCAGAATGCTTGCCTATTATCTTGATTGTATCTTCAGAGTTGTAATTAATAATACCTCTTGCAAACTCTTCGCCCTCTTCATCTATAATACTTACAATGTCGCCTTTCTTAAAATTGTTTACAACCTTTATTACACCAATAGGAAGAAGACTGGAATCTTTCTCTATAATAGCCTTTTTAGCACCAGCATTTACAACAAGCTTTCCTATAATAGTGGTAGCATAAGCAATCCATCTTTTTTTTGTGTTGAGTTCATTGTTTTCTTCTACGGGGTAGAATATGGTTTTTTCTTTTGTAGTAAATATATTATTTAAGACATTTGGAGTTTTTCCATTAGCAATAATCAAAGCACAGCCTGACCTTGTAACAATTTTAGCAGCCTGCAATTTTGTTTTCATTCCGCCTCTTCCGCCTTTAGAAGCATCAAGACCTAAGCTTTCTATTTCTTTTGTAACTTCAAAAACTTCATGTATAAAATTAGCATTTGGATTAGTTTTAGGGTTATCATCATAAAGACCGTTGATGTCAGAAAGTATTATAAGTAAATCAGCATCAAGTTCGCTTGCAACCAAAGCAGAGAGTTTATCATTATCAGAAAAACTTATTTGAGTAACATCGTATAATAATTTAAGCTCATCGCTTGAAACAGTATCATTTTCATTTATTATAGGCACTACATTATATTTTAATAATGTGTCTAATGTAGAGCGAAGGTTTAAATATCTTCTTCTGTTTGAAAAGTCTTCTTCTGTAAGCAAAATCTGTGCTGTAACAATATCAAACTTTGAAAATCCATCTTCATAAATAGACATAAGCTGAGATTGACCAATTGCCGCACATGCTTGTTTTAGAGATACTTCAGTTAAGTCTGTTGCATTAATTTTTTTCGCTCCCAACCCAACAGCTCCTGATGTAACAACCAAAACTTCTTTGCCCATTTTTTTATATTTAGCTATAGCCTCTATAAAAGAATATATTCTAGCTAAAGAAATATATCCCTCATCATTTCTTAATACATTAGTTCCAAATTTGAAAACTATTCTTTTTATGTTGTTTAAATCTATGTTTTTCATGCGAAATATTATAATTAAAAAATAAAAAAAATAAAGCTGAAATTATAAATGTTTTAGAAAAAAATTATTTAGTTGTTTTTGAGTTTATAAGAATTAAGAATTAGTGTATAGATAAATAACTATATTTTGTCAATATTGATTTTTAAGTTTTTTTATTTTGCGGGGACTATCCCCCTGCGAAGCGTGCCCTTAGGGTACGTACACTCAGTTCTTTTGCCGACGCTCTGCGTGCCGTAGGCAAGGCACCTACTCGGTATTGGTATAAAAGAAGCTCATATCCTTCGGATACGCTTCGCGAAGAACTGCATTGTTTATGCTTAAAATATTTGTATTATTTTATACTAATACATATTCCTAAGACATAGCGATAGTACTTGTACTTTTTGCAACTTTTTGCTATGAGAAAAAGTTGAATAAAAATAAAAACATAAATTATGGTTATTTAAATATATAGTAAAAAATTTTTAAGTTTTTTTATTTTGCGTAGGCTAGCCCATGCGAAGCGTGACCGAAGGGCGAAAACTTTGACGAAGCCAAACTCTACATATACAACCCTCTAATATGCTTGAAATTATACTTATATATGTTAAAATATTTAAAATTAATTTTAGTTAAATCAAGGTTTAATCAATATGAAAAATTCTCAAGTATTTATTGATGGAGTATGGAAAAATAATCCTACTTTCGTACAGATTCTTGGAATGTGTCCTAGTTTAGCAGTAACAAATAGTGTTATGAATGCCATTGGTATGTCTGTGGCTACTATATTTGTACTTGTTTGTTCATCAGCTTTGATTTCTATAGTAAAAAAGATTTATGCTAATGAAGTAAGAATTATGGGATACATTGTAGTAATAGCAGCTTTTGTAACTTTAACTGATATAGTTATGAAGGCTAAGTTTTATACTTTATCATTGGCATTAGGACCATATATACCGCTTATTGTTGTAAACTGTATAATATTAGGAAGGGCAGAGGCTTTTGCTAATAAGAATGGTGTTATACCAAGTATTTTTGATGCTTTAGGTAATGGTGTAGGTTTCTTTATGGCTTTATTATTATTAGGTTCTATCAGAGAGATTTTAGGTAATGGTACTTGGCTTGGATTTGATTTAGTCGGCACTGTAAGAGGTTTTGTTGAATCTGCTATGCCTTTTGCTTTGAATGCATACAATGAAATTACTACTCCTTGGATTGTTATGATATTAGCTCCGGGCGCTTTCTTTACTTTGGGAGTATTAATAGCTATCAAAAGAACTATAGATGCTAAAGTGAGGTAATTATTATGAATTTAATACTTCTTTTTGTTGCTACTGTATTGGTGAATAATTTTGTATTAACTAAGTTTTTAGGGATTTGTCCTTTTTTGGGTGTTTCTAATAAATTAGATTCTGCTGTGAGTATGGGTATTGCGGTTACATTTGTACTTGTGCTTACTGCGGCTGTTAGCTGGATGATACAATATTATATATTAGTGCCTTTTAAGATTGAATTTTTACAAACTATTTTGTTTATTATAGTAATAGCTGCCTTAGTACAATTTGTAGAGATGGTAGTAAGAAAGACTAGTGAGAGTTTATACTTATCTTTAGGTATTTATCTTCCTCTTATTACTACTAACTGCTGTGTATTAGGTTTAGCTTTATTTGGTGTTTTATACAAATATAACTTTATACAGAATATAGTATTTGCTTTAGGTGCTGGAGTTGGTTTTACATTAGCATTAGTGATAATGGCTAGTATTAGAGAGCGTTTAGCTACTGCAAACATACCAGAGGCTTTTAAGGGACCTGCTATGCCTTTCATTACTGCTGGTATATTAGCACTTATATTTTATGGTTTTTCAGGTATCATAAAAATCTGATATTTGTTATTAAAGGATAGTAAAAATGGTTACATCTATATTGGTGGCTTCAATATCTTCGGCTTTAATAGCTTTGATATTGGCTGTTTTATTAATATTTTCTTCTAAAATCTTTAGAGTTGAGGTTGATGAGAGGGTTACCGAAGTTACAGAGATGCTTCCGGGTGCTAATTGCGGAGGTTGCGGTTATCCGGGCTGCGCTCAATTTGCTAAGGCTTTAGTTGCTGATGAAGCTCCTGTTGATGGCTGTTCTGTGGGCGGTGCTGCTACTGCTGAGGCTGTTGCTAAATATTTAGGAAAGGTTACTCCGCCTCAAAAAGAGAGAACGAGAGCTTATATATTTTGTCATGGGCATAAGGATATAGCTAAATCTAATCAGGTTTATAATGGTGCTCAGACTTGTGTATCTGCTGTTATGGCTGGAGGAAACAAGGACTGTTCTTATGGCTGTGTTGGTTTTTATGATTGTATGAAGGCTTGTGATTTTGGTGCTATTATTAAAAGTGAGACTGGGGTTCCTATTATAGTTGAAGATAAATGTGTCTCTTGCGGTGCTTGTGTGAAGGCTTGTCCTCAAAAACTTATAGAGATTCACCCTGTAGCTCAAAAGTTTCATGTATATTGTAAATCTAAAGACAAAGGTCCTATTGCTAAAAAGGCTTGTGATAAGGCTTGTATTGGATGCAGCATTTGTGTGAAAAACACTAAAGAGGGCGGCATGAGAATGGAGAATAATTTGGCTATAGTTAACTATGAAGATTATGCTATCACAGAAGAGAGTATAGCTAAATGTCCTACTAAAGCTATTACAGATGAGAGAGTTAATTCTGTAGTGAATTTATAATCAATAAACATTAATAATAAATTAACAAGGGTGTGTTTGAAAAAGTATGCCCTTGTTTTTTATTTAGATTAATGAAGTATGATATATTTAATACATATTCCTAACATATAAAATTAAAACACTTGCACTTTTTGGTTCTTTTGACGAAGTCCGCACCGCGACCGAAGGAAGTGCCTGTGGGTGCGAGCGGCGGGAAAAAGAACAATAAAATTAACTTAATTTTTTGCAAAAAACATTTATTTAAATAAGATATTTGCAGGGCTTTGCACCCTGCGAAGCGTGCCCTTAGGGTACACACCCCCAGTTCTTTTGCCGACGCTCTGCGTGCCGTAGGCAAGGCACCTACTCGGTATTGGTATAAAAGAACCAAAAGAACTGCATTTAATGAATTATAGCTTTTTATGTAATACAAAATATTAATTATTATAAATAAATTTGATTGACATAATTTTAAATTATGTTAAACTAGCTACTATGAAAACTAATAGATTAAATTGTTGTCTACAGTCTACAGTCTACAGTCTACAGTCTACAGTCTACAGTCTACAGTCTACAGTCTACAGTCTACAGTAGACTCACAAAATTATATTTTACAATTCCCCCCTATTCTTTTGATGTTGCATCAATTTCTTATTTTGATGATGAAATGATTAAGTTTTTTCTTTTAATAAAGAGGAGAATATGTTTAAAAAAAATATTGGTATTAAATTATATATTTTATTAATTGTTGTTTACACTATTGCTTTTTTTTCTTTATACTATTTGGGCAGTAAAACTAGGAAAGGTTATTTAGAAATATCATTTAATGAAAATTATGTTAATAAAACTTTAGAATTAAATAATTTAGAATCTATAAAAGAGCAATTTTTTGTAAATAATAAATTAGATATTAATAGTATAAATAATTATATTATTACTAATGAAAATATAAAAAAATATTTTTATGATTTTAAACTTCAGTATTATAGTAAAATTTTTATGTATAGTGATATATATTATGTATATGTAGATACTAATAAATTTCTTAAAGATAATGATTTTATTAAAGAAATAACAATGCATCAAATTGGAAAGCAATATGGTTCTTTAATATCTTCTTCTAGTTTATATGATAAAAAAATTGAATTTGATTATACATTAGGGATAAAAGAAGATTTTATATATGTTCTTTTATCATTATATATTATTCTTATTTTATATTTTGTTTATTATCATATATTGAATTTTGATAAATTAAGTTTGTTTATATACTCTAAGTTAGATAATTCACAAAAAGATAAAGTTGATGGTAAAAATATTTCTTTGCTAAATGACTTTTTTCAGAATTTCATTAAATCATTTATAACGAGTTTGATAATTTTATTGATTTTAATAGTATTAAAATTAGGTATGTTAAAAGTATATTCCTTATTTCTAGTCTCTTTTGTTATAATATTTTATTTGTATAGTAATAAAAGAATTATTTTTTTAGATAACTTTTTCAATAAATACATTTTTAGTATTAAATATAAAAAATTAGTATTCTTTTTTATATTAATTTCTATATTAACTTTTTTTATATTATTTAAATTGGTGGAAAATGATTATATATTTAATATTAATAATATATTAAATTTTATATCATTATTTATTATAACTTTTATCATTTTCATTATTTTAAAAAGATTTTCAAATACTTATTTGTTTATATTTTTATCAATTATTTCTTTATTACTAATTGTATATAAAAAATATGTGCCTGCTATAGAAGATGTTTTTCATCATACATCACATTTTACATCAGTGTTTTTTGTACATAATGGTATTCCTTATCAAGATAATATGTATAGTATATTAGGACATTATGCTATATTAATGGAGCCATTTTTTAAAATATTCGGACTTAATGTAAACACATATTCTATTTTACTTGCCATATTAGCTGGAATATCTATTGTATTTATAATAATTACTATTTTTATACTTATAGAAGATAATTTTTATAGAAATATAGCTATATTATTATTGATATTATTATATTTTACTCTTAACAATGAAAGACCTCGTTTTACAGTTTTTAGAATATTATTTCCTTCTATTGTTATGGGATATTTAGCCATTATTAATACAAAAAAGAATATAGTTTTTATATCAATTGGTTATTTATTAGCATCTCTTGCAATTTTATTCAATGTTGAGTCCGGACTAGTAACTATTTTTTCATTATCCGTTGCTAATGTTTATATTTATTGTTATGATTATAATTTTAAAGATAAAAGATTGTATATTAATTTGTTCTTTTTCTTTTTACTTTCTATTTTTTCAATATTATTATCTTTTGCTATTTTTAATATATATAATGTATATGTTTTGGGAGGTGAAATACAAGATTTTAAATCGCTTTTATTCCCTCTATTTACAGATCAAGTTTCTAATACTGCTTTATATCAAATTAAGCTCATTGACTTTTTCATTCAAGTCTTTTTAATATTAATATTTTTAATTCCATTTATGTTTTATTTAAATAAAATGTCTATCTTTAGAGGTTATGAAAATGAAAAAATAAAAAAACATTATGCTTTAGTAATATATATTTGTATATCAGCGTTAGGATTATATTCTTATAACATTAATAGATATCATATAACTCATAATGTTATAGTTTTTCCTATGTTAGTAGTAATAATTCCATTTATATTAAATAAACTATTTAGCAATATATATGTATTGGACAATGAGGAAAAGAAAAAATATATAATTTATATTCAATCATTCATAATTCTTCTGATATTAGTTTTATACACTTGTTCTTTTAATTTCAATATAGTATTTTCTGAGAGATCCAAAAAATTATTTTCATATTTAAAAACAAAAAATACAGAAGAAAATGGTATTACATCAAAGGTTACTGAATATATAAAAAAATATGGATACGATGGTATAGTATCATTTGGCGGACCGTTTGTATATGGATATGCTAATTTGGGTTGGACAAATTCATTGATTTTACCTAATGAAAGTGATTGGTGGAATCCTCAGTTGGGTTATACTAAAGTTGTTGAAATGTTTTTAGAAAAATCTCCTGATGTATTTCTATCTGGAAAAGAATTATATAATATATCATATTATTATAATACTAATTACATAAATAGTGTAAATTTTTTTAATGATTATGTGTTAAAAAATTATACAAATGTTAAAACAGAATATGAGAAATATAATTTTTACTTTTATCAGAAGATAAAATAGATAAGTTTGTAAAAATTAAATGGGTATGCCATTGTTTTTATTTAAATTAATGAAGTAGGATATATTTAATACATATTCCTAACATATAAAATTAAAACACTCGCACTTTCGCCATAGGCGTACTTCGTATGGTTCTTTTGACGAAGTCCGCACCGCGGCCGAAGGAAGTGCCTGTGGGTGCGAGCGGCGGGAAAAAGTTGAATAAAATAAAAACATAGATTACGAAATATATTCGTTTAAATTATACTAAAAAAATTAGAAAACATAAAAATTGACAAAACCTTAAATCTTTTGTATAGTAAGTACCAAAGGAAATAAATATGTTTAGAGACAGCACTATAACAACCAAAGATATACTAAAATCTGTTAGACAAATAGAAATAAAAACTTCGCGTATAGTAAACTCTTATTTTGCTGGACAGTATCATTCTGCTTTTAAGGGGCATGGTATAGAGTTTGATGAGGTGAGAAAGTATAATATTGGCGATGATGTGAGGGCTATGGATTGGAAGGTGAGTGCGAGGTATAATGAGCCTTTTATTAAAAGATTTAGAGAAGAGAGGGAGCTTAATGTTGTTATATTAGCTGACTTTTCTGCGTCTACTGATTTTGGACTTACAAAAACTAAACATAATCTTATTGTAGAACTTAGTGCTTTGCTTTCTTTTTCTGCTCTAAAAAACAATGACAAAGTAGGGCTTTTAATATTTACTGATACCGTTGAAAAGTTTATTCCTCTAAATAAAGGAAAAAATCATGTGCTTAGAATTATTAGAGAGCTTATAGAGTTTGAACCTAAAAGTGCTGAAACTAATATTGCTAATGCTTTAGAATATTTTAACAAGATACAAAAAAGAGATAGTATTACATTTCTTATAACGGATGCATGTTCTGACTTGCCTAAAAAACAGATAGACATTACAAGAAAGAGAAATGATTTTGTGGTTTGTTTGGTTAATGATAAATTGGAATATGAAATGCCTAATTTGCTTGGCACTTTAGTTTTATCAGATTTAGAGAATGATGAGTATGTTTATTTTGATATGGGTAACAAGAATGTGAGAGAGGCTTATATCAATGAGCAGAGTAAAATTCTTGAAGATAAATTACAGTTTTTAAAAAGAAACTCTATAGAAAATATAGTATTGGATACATCAAGTAATTATATTAATGAAGTTATGAAATTTTTTATTAAGAGAAGAAAATAGCATATCTTATAAAGAAATTAATAAAATTATTATAGTTTCATTTTTTAATTATTTTAAAAAAATTATAATTCTTTTTATTGCTGTTATTTGTATAAAAGTACTTGCTTAATTTTTCGTTGAAGTATTTATTTCAATAGTTCTTTGTATTTCGATAAATAATATAATATTCTTAGAATGTTTTCGTGAAAGTTGAAAGCAATTTTAAACCATACTAATTATGTATATATAAAAAAATAAATTATTCGATTTAAATTAAAAATATTATGTAATAGTTTTTACATTAATTTTAATTTTTATAAATGCAATATATACAAAAACTTTTTAAATTAATGATTAAAAGTTAGAAGTCAAAAATTTGACCTTTCATAGTTATTATTATAAAATACTATTCATAAAAATATAGATATTGGAGTTATAATTATGAATAAGGCTATTAAGTTTTTATTATTGGCCTCTTCTTTATTTTTATTTGCGTCATGCGGCGGCGGCGGTAAATATGAAGAGGGTGTTTTGCGTTTGAATGTTGGTCCAGAGCCTCAAACTATAGACCCTACATTAAACTCTGCTATAGACGGAAGTATGTATATAATACATGCTTTTGAAGGTTTAGCACAAAAAGATAAAGAGGGTAAAATTGTAGGCGGTGTTGCTGAGAGTTGGGACGTTAGCGAGAACGGTACCAAATATGTATTTCATATTAGAAGCAATGCTAAGTGGTCTGATGGAAAGCCTGTTGTAGCTGATGATTTTGTATATAGCTGGAGAAGGGCTGCTGACCCTAAAACTGCTGCTAATTATAGTTATCAGATGGAGCCTTTAAAAAATGCTAAAAAGATTACTGCGGGTGAGATGCCTGTTGAATCTTTAGGAGTTAAGGCTATTGATGATAATACTTTAGAGGTTACTTTGGAAGCTCCTACTCCGTATTTTGACCAGCTTATGGCTTATCCTGTATATTTCCCTTTGAGAAGAGATATTGTTGAGGCTAATCCTGATACTTGGACTATGAGTGCGGATACTTATATTGGAAATGGTCCTTTTAAAATGACTGAAAGACAAATTGACAGTAAAATTGTGATGGAAGTTAATACTAATTATTGGAATATTGATGTTATAGTTCCTAAGAAGTTAATTTTTATATTGATGGATAACCCTACTTCTGTTGTTGCTGGTATAAAAGACGGTTCTATATATTTCTCTGACAGAGTACCTGCTCAAGATATGGATACATTAAAAGAAGAAGGATATTTAGAAATAAAACCTTATTTAGGTTTGTATTATTATAGTTTAAATGTTACTAATGAAACATTGAAAGATAAGAGAGTGAGAAGGGCATTAGCTTTGGCTATTGACAGAAATTATATAGTAGAGCAGGTTACAAGAGGCGGTCAAACTCCTGCTGCCGCTGTTGTTCCTCCGCAGATATCTGATATTACTGGAAGTTTTAGAGAAAATGGAATGGATAGTTTTAGTTTAAAAGCTGAAGATTATCAAAAAAACATAGAAGAGGCTAAAAAGTTATTAGCTGAAGCAGGTTATCCAAACGGAGAAAATTTTCCCGTGCTTGAGTTTAAAACTAATCCAGGAGAGCATACTTCTGTATTTGAAGCTATTCAGCAGATGTGGAAAAATAATTTAGGCATAGATACTACTATAGTAAGTGAAGAGTGGGCAGTATTTCAGGCATCACGTTACAGCAGAGCTTATGTTATAGCAAGAAATGGCTGGATTGGAGATTATGATGACCCTATGACTTTTTTGGGTATGTTTTTAAGTTACAGCCCTCAAAATGTTGAAAGCTATAATAGTGCTATATATGACAGATTATTGGCTAATGCTTCTGCTACAGATGATAATACTATAAGAATGCCTTTGCTACATAAAGCAGAAGAATTATTTATGGAAGACATGCCTATCATTCCTTTATATTATTATACTTTGCCTTTATTGGTAAATGATAATTTAAAAGATGTTCAGTATGATGTGCTTGGTAAACATAAGTTTTTCTATGCTTATTATGACAATACTGCAAAATAATATTTTATAAAAGAATAATTAAAGAGGGGCTTTTGAATAATTAAGAGTCTCTCTTTTTTGTTTTAAAAAATTATTTACGCTCCCCTCCCTATAAGTTTTTTGGTTTAAAGCTAATAATATAAACTTTCATTAATTTTATTGTTTTATTAAAAGAAGCACTCCCGCCCTTGCTTTTATTAAATTTTTAGTCTACACCTCCGCACGTTGAGCTTGCTTAAAAATATAATTAAGATTGTTTTATAAAATTATTAATATTTGTTGTTTGATTTAGCGTGCGGTAGACAATGCAGCAAATTTAAAAAATCTTGGGTGGGGGCAAAATTAGAATTTAAAGCAAAAAAGAATAGCAACACAAAAAATAGAAGTGAATACAGAAAGCCTATAGGGTGGGGTATGTGAATTAAATTTAAAAAACGCAGCTGTTTTATTTATATTATTTTAAACTTATTTTACAGAATTTTTAATAATATCATTTTCTGTTTTTCTCGCCCCAGATACATATAGCATCTAATATTGGTATTAAAGATTTACCTCTTTTTGATAAACTATATTCCACTTTTGGTGGTATTTGAGGATATTCTTTTCTGCTAATTAAATCATCTTTTTCTAATTCTTTTAAAGTTACACTCAATGTTTTATGAGATATGTTTGATATTATTCTTTTTAATTCATTATATCTTACAATCTTTAATTCTGATAATATATATAGTATTATCATTTTATATTTACCAGATATTAAAGACATTGTATAAGCAAAGCCTGTATCTTCCATATATTTTTCTTTTAAATTATCTTTTTTCATAAAAATACACCTTTATACTTTACTTTTAGTTAGTATATAACATTTTTGTTAGTACTTGATTCTAATAATATATAATACTATAATTATAATATCAATAGTAATTTTATAAATAGGAGCAAAAAATGAAAAAAATATTAATTTTAAATGGAAGCCCAAGATTAAACGGCAACACTTTTTCTTTAATAGAAGAATTTACAAAAGGTGCGAAACTTAATGGAAATGATGTAATGAGATTTGATTTAGACAGAATGGATATACATTGCTGTAAGGGCTGTTTGAGAGGAGGTAAAAATCCAGATAGCCCTTGTTCTCAAAAAGATGATATGTTGAAAATATACCCATATTATAAAGAAGCAGATATACTCGTTTTGGCTTCACCTATGTATTATTGGGCTTTTTCTGCTCAGTTAAAAATAGCTATAGACAGATTATTTGCTGTTACAGAAATAGACCCAAATTATAAAACTCCGTATAAAGAGTGTTTTATGCTTATGGCAGCAGAGGGAAATGATGAAAATAATTCTAAGCCTGTTATAGAATATTATAATTACTTATTAAATTATCTTGGTTGGAAAGATTTAGGATATTTGATAGCTGGTGGAGTGTTTAATGCTGGAGATATTAAAGGTAAAGAAGAATTATTAAACAAAGCTTTTGAAATGGGAAAATTTATATTATAAAAGATTAAAGAGGGGCTTTTGTATACTCAAGAGTCTCTCTTTTTTAAAATTATTTACGTACCCCGCCCTATAAGTTTTTTTATTCTAAACTTCAAAATATAACTTTCATTAATTTTATTGTTTTATTAAAAGAAGCACTCCCGCCCTTGCTTTTATTAAATTTTTAGTCTACACCTCCGCACGTTGAGCTTGCTTAAAAATATAATTAAAATTGTTTTATAAAATTATTAATATTTGTTGTTTGGTTTAGCGTGCGGCAGACAATGCAGCAAATTTTACTTGTCGTAACCTAATACAAAATCTTCTACTTCTTTGAAATTGTTTATATAATAATCATTTTTTAAGTTTAGTAATGTTTCTTTGTCTGTAATGCCGTATAATGCAATTAATGCTTTTATGTTGGCGTTTTTTGCAAACTCATAATCTGGAATACCGTCTCCCACCATAAGACTTTCTTCTTCTATTAAGTTATAATCTCTTTTTAAATTATACCAAATGTTTATATCTGGCTTTCTATAAGGATAGATTCCATCGCCTATAACAGCTTTAAAATAATTATATATATTTAGTTTTTTTGCTGTTGTGATTGTTATCTCATTTGGCTTATTTGATATTATAAACATATTAATATTGAGTTTATAAAGTGATGTAAGTGTTTCTAATACATTATCATAAAGCTTTGTATTGTCTGTAGAGTGTTTACTATAATAATCAATATAAAAATTATACACATCATTTTCAATGCTTTCTAAATATTCTTTGTCATATTTATCAGCAAAATGATTTAACACTCTCTTTATTAAAAGCTTAGCACCATTGCCAACATACTTTTTTGTGTATTCTATATCCAAACTTGGAAAATTTATATATTCCAAAGTTTTATTTACACTATCATTTATATCTGGGATAGAATCTATCAATGTTCCGTCTAAATCAAATATTATATTTTTAATCATGATATATATATTATGCAGAAACAGTTTTTTTATGAGTGATTCTAAGTTCTTTTAGCTCTTTTTTTAATCTTCTTTTTTGATATGATTCAAGTCTATCTATAAAAGTAATTCCATTAGTATGGTCTATTTCATGCTGAAGAACTTTAGCTATATAATCTTTAGCTTCTAATATTTGTTCTTTATTTTCTGTGTCTATATATTTTACTTTTATTTCTTTATATCTTGCAACCTCATCGCTTATTTTAGGAAAAGATAAACAGCCCTCTTCTAATATTTCAGTCTCCTCACCATGCCAAATTATTTCAGGGTTAATTAAAGCCAACTTAAAATCTGCTTTAGTTTCATCATCAAAATCTGGTACAGATATTACTATTACTCTTTTTAATATTCCAACCTGCACCGCAGCAAGCCCAACACCATTAGCTTTATACATAGTTTCAAACATATCATCTATTAAAGCTAAAATCTCTTCATCTACATTTTCAACATAAGATGATTTCTCTTTTAATCTCTCATCTCCATAAATCACTAATTCTCTAATCATATATTTTTTATACTCCTCGTAAAATCCGCTTCTTCTATTAATAATAGTTATTATATAATAATAAACTTTTTATTCAAGTGGTAAAAATTAATATTCTAATTAAATATTAGTATTGAAGTTTTTTGTTTTTTTATTATACTTTTAGAATGAATAGAAGAAATCAATTTTTTGATAAGATAATAAAAAACTTCGATAAAGTTTCGGATATAGAAAAGAAAAGAATAATTGAAAGATTAGCTTTACTTTCAAATTCTCAAAATATAATAATAGAGAATTTAGAAGAAGGCATAATAGCAATAGATATAAACGGTATAATTCAAGGTATAAATAAAAAAGCATGTTTTTTGTTATCTATACCAAGAAACTCTGAAGATAAGGCAATTTCAAAATGTATAAATAACACGAATATAGGAAGATTAATATTAGAGCTATTAGAAGCAAATAACACAGATACAAAAATTATAAAAGATGATAAAAATGATAGAATGCTTCAAATAGATATTTTGCCTCTTGGAGATTCTGGAGTAATTATAGGCACTTTAATAAAAATATTTGATATTACAAAAAGTTATGAAAGTGCTCAGAAACTCAAACGTGCAGAACAATTAGCCTCTTTTACAACGCTTGCGGCTGGTGTTGCCCATGAAATAAAAAACCCTCTCGGTTCTATTTCTATATATGTGCAGTTGATAGAAAAAATTATTAAAAAAAATATGGATAATGATTGTCAGTGTTATAATGAGTTTAAGGATTATTGTAATATCATTAAAGAAGAGATTAGTAGGCTTGAAGACACTATTAATTCATTTTTATTTTCTGTTCGTAAATTGGTGCTTAATTTGGAAGATGTTAACATAAACTCTTTAATAATTTCTACTGTTGATTTTTTAAAATATGAAATAGAAAATAATGATATAAAAATAGACATAAAATTTGATATAGAGAATTTAATTTTAAAAATAGATGAAAGATATATAAAGCAATGTTTAATTAACATAATACAAAACTCTATAGATTCCATTATTGAAAAGAAAAATCATAAAGAGTTTAAATTGGATGAAAAAAATATATTGATAAAGTTAAAATTATTAGACAATAATGCTGTAATATCAATCAAAGATACAGGCATTGGTATAAAAGAAGAAGAGTTGTCAAAAATATACGAGCCATACTTTACAACCAAAAGAAACGGTACAGGTTTAGGGCTTACGAATGTTATACGAATAATAGAGGCACATAATGGCAGTTTTAATATAGAGAGCAAATATGGAGTTGGAAGCGAGGCTATTATAAAACTTCCTTTGATGCTTGAGAATCAAAAATTTTTGGAGAGTGATTTTTAATTTATGCCTAAGATATTAGTTATAGACGATGAGAAAAACATAAGAGACGGTATAAAGAAGTCTTTAGAGTATGAGGGATACGAGGTAGTTACTGCTGAGAACGGTGAGAAAGGAATAGAGACAGTTTACAAAGGCGGAATTGATTTAGTTATCACAGACTTAAAAATGCCTGAAAAGACTGGTGAAGAGTTTTTGCATGATATATTAGAGTTTGATAAGCATATACCTGTTATAATACTTACAGGGCACGGCAATATAGAAACTGCAGTTGATATGATGCGTCTTGGTGCTTATGATTTTATGACTAAGCCTTTTAATATTGACAAGATGCTTCTTATTATAGCGAGGGCATTAGAAAACAAAAACATAAAAAAGACAAATGAAACATTAGAAAAAAGAGTGGACTATCATGAAAGTTTTTATGGAATGATAGGCCACAGCAGTAAGATGCTTAAAGTGTATGAAGCAATAAAACAGGTTGCAAGAACAAAGGCTACTGTACTTATAGAAGGCGAAAGCGGAACAGGTAAAGAATTAGTTGCCAATGCAATTCATCAAATATCAGACAGAGCCAAACAGCCGTATATTACGGTGAATTGTGCGGCACTTTCTGAGGGTGTTTTAGAGAGTGAGCTTTTTGGGCATGAGAAAGGTTCTTTTACTGGGGCAATAGACAAAAAAATAGGTAGGTTTGAGGCTGCCAATAAAGGCACTATATTTTTAGATGAGATAGGGGAGATTAATCAGGTTGTTCAGGTAAAGCTTTTGAGAGTGCTTGAAGAGAGGGTTATAGAGAGGGTAGGTTCTAATACACCTATTAATGTTGATATTAGGGTGATTGCTGCTACAAATAAAAAATTATCTGAAGAAATAAAAGAGGGTAGGTTTAGAGAAGATTTATATTATAGGCTTAATGTTATAAAAATAGAGATGCCTCCTCTTAGAGAACGAAGAGAGGATATACCTTTGCTTATAGATAATTTTATTAAAGAGTTTTCTCAGGTTCATAATATAGAGATTACTAATGTTGATAAAAAAGTATATAAGTTATTATCTTCTTTACAATGGGAAGGTAATGTACGTGAGCTTAGAAATACAGTTGAAACTATGGTTGTGATGTCTAAAGACGGAAAGATAGATGAAAGCAATATTCCTAATTGGGTATTAAGCTCTGGAGGTGATGATTTTGTAATAGATAAAGAGATGACATTAGAAGAGCTTGAAAAAAAATATATAAATCATCTTTTAAGCAAAAACAATTTTAATAAAGCACAAGTAGCAAAGATTTTAGGTATAGAGCGTGCAACGCTTTACAGGAAGCTTAAAGATTATAATGTTGATTAATTGGTATATAGCTAGATTTTGTTATATAAATTTGGTTTTATTCAACTTTTTCCCACAGTAGAAAGTTTTTACCTACGAGTACGCTTTGCTAAAGTGTAAGTATAAAATAGTATTAAATCTAGCCTTTTTGCTTCTTTGTGGCAACAAAAGAAGTGGGGGTGCGGGGGCTAGCCACCGCAATAATTAAAATTAAAAAAAATTATATAATAAAAGGGACTTTTTTAAGCCCCTTATAATTTTATTTCTTTAAAAATTATTTCACAGCTGTCATTATAATATCGCTTGTGCTTACTTCTCTTGGGTCTGTTTTTGTGAGAGATTTTAATTCGCTGTAATTTGACATTATTATAGGAGATGTTATATCATATTCTTTTTCAACTTCTTCTTTTTCAAACTCTATAAGTAAAGTACCTGCTTTTACTTTATCTCCTTCTTTAACATAAGCCTTGAAATATTTACCTCCAAGTCTTACAGTGTCCATTCCTATATGTATTAATATTTCGACTCCTCCGGATAATAAACCTATAGCGTGATTTGTATCTATCATAGTAATAATTTCACCATCTACAGGAGAATATACTTTACCTTCAGAAGGTATAATAGCCATCCCATCTCCAAGTGCTTTGCTTGAAAAGGCTTCATCTTTTACTTCTGTGATATCAATTAATTTTCCTTTGATAGGTGCTTTTATTTGAATTTTTTTAGAGAATAATCCCATAATATAACACTCCATTTTTATTGATTATTTGTAGTAAGTTTAACATAAACAATTATAATGTAAAGAAATTTATTAAATAATATTATAAATTTAATTTCTTATATTAACGATATCAAAAACTCTGCTCTCTTCAAATTTTGATAACTTCTCTTTTTCAGTAACTGTGATGAATACTTGTCCTAATGTTTTTATATATTCTAAAATACTTTCTCTTTTAATATTATCAAGTTCAAGCATAGCATCATCTATTAATAGTATTGGGGATTTTTTTCTGTATTCATATAATATCTTTTCACTTGCAAGCTTCATTATAAGTGTTAGCATTCTCTTTTCGCCTTGAGATGAAAATTTTCTTGATAGAGAATCTTTGTAAAAAAATTGATACTCAGCTCTATGTATGCCGAAGTATGTTGTACGCATTTTTATTTGCTCTTTTATAGTGTTTTCTAATTTTTTTACATACTCATTTTCATTTTCTATATCTTCTATAGTGGATAAATATTTTATTTTGTAAGGATTATCATTTTTAAAAATAGTTCTATATATTTCATTCATTTTCTCTTCTAAAAGCATAGAATATTTTTTGTTTTCATTTGCAATATATAAAGATAATTTTGCTATATCATCATTATAAATATGAGCATCATTTGGACTTGTTGTTAGATAAATATTTCTCATTTTTAGAAGTTTATTATATTTTATGAGCGATAAAAGATATTCATTTGAAATGCTTGATATGAGCATATTAAAATAATCTCTTCTAAGTTTAGGCTCTTGTGTTACCATGTCAGTATCATTTGGAAGAAATATTACATAAAGTATTTTGCCTATTAAATTTTTTCTTGAAGGAATTTCCTTTTTATTAATAAATACTTTTTTTGTTTTTTTTTGATATACTATTTCTATATTAGTATCATAATTCAAATCATCTTCTTTGAATATACCTCTTAAAAAATAATTATCATTTCCATATTTTATTAATTCTCTGTCTAAGCGAGTTCTAAATGATATGCCGTTTCCAAGAATATATATAGCTTCTAATATATTAGTTTTACCGCATCCATTTATTCCATATAGTATATTAATATGTTTTGAAAACTCAAATGTATTTTCATCATAATTTCTAAAAGAACGTAAAGTTAGTTCTTTGAGTATCATAAATATCCTTAAAATATAATAATTTATACACTATAACTCTAAAAGTTTTAAGATATTTAATTTTTTTATTATAAATCTATTTTTTTATATAAACTTACATCCATTTCGCCGTCAATAAATTCAGCTAATTTAGGCACTATTGTTTTAAAATGGTTGCTGTTATTATGAGATTTTATAGCCTCTTCATCTTTCCACTCTTCTATAAAAGTTAAAGATCTTCCATCTATGCTCTCATAAATATCATAAGCTATGCATCCCTCTTCTTTTCTGCTTTCTATTATTAACTCTTTAGCTAATTTTAAAAATCTCTCTTTTTTATCATTTTTTATATAATTTTTAGCTATAATTTTAATCATTATTTATATCCTTACTATTAATTCTTTTATTATATTTATTTTGTGCTATAGTGTATGATTCAAATAATATAGTCTTTATAGCTTCTATTACATTTGCCCCCAAATCATTATCAATATTCTCTCTTTCACTTTTACTAAAAGAAGATAAAACATAATCATTAACCTTTTTTCCGAAACTCGGTCTTCCTATACCAACTCTCACCCTTATAAAATCATCAGTTTGTAACTGTGCTATTAAACTTTTTATACCATTATGCCCTCCAGAACTTCCTCCTTTTTTTATTCTGAAAGTTCCAAATGGTATATCCATATCATCATATACTACTATTATATCTTCTGGTTTTACGTTAAAGAATTTAGATATATAAACAGCAGATTCTCCAGATAGATTCATGAAAGTTTGAGGTTTTAATAGTATCAAATCTGTGCTATTAAGTTTTGTTCTTGTGAATAAAGATTTTTTTTTGTTGTTATCGAATTTTAGAGAGAGATTTTGTGCTAATTTATCAATAATAATAAATCCTATATTATGTCTATGATTTTTATATTCTTCGCCTGGATTACCAAGTCCAATTATAAGCTTAGTCATAGATACTTCTTTTTAGATGTTTTATTATTAGATTCAAATAAAACCTTACATATAGCATCAACTACATCATCGGTAATATCTTTTATTTTTTTTCTTTCATCTTTTGTGAAAGGAGCAAGTACAAAATCTGCTATTTCCTGACCTTCAGCAGGTGTACCTATTCCAATACCAACTCTAGTGAAATTATTACTTTTTAACGAATCTTCTATGCTTTTTATACCGTTATGTTTTATAGGCCCTTCTTTTTCTTCATCATCATTTTCATCAGCATCGGTTTTAGCAACTACAAGTTTAAACTCGCCTACAGGTATATTCATATCATCATATATAACAATAATATCATCAACAGCAATCTTCATAAAGCTAGCCATATATAAAGCAGCTTCTCCAGAAAGATTCATAAAAGTTTGCGGTTTTAAGAGAAGATATTCAATTTTACCATACTTAGCTTTACCAAATACGGTTTTCTTTTTTTTAATATCCAATTCTACATTAAGTTTCTTGGCAACCTTATCGAGTATCATATAACCAACATTATGTCTATGATTTTGATATTCACTACCAGGATTGCCAAGTCCCATAACTAATTTCATCATAAAATAAGATTATCCTATAACTTTATTATTATGCTTCAGCAGCAGCACCTTTGTTAGGAGTATCTTCTTCTTGTGTAGTAACAACAGTAACAACAGCTTTAGAAGCATCACCTACAGGGTCTACACCTTCTGGGAATTTGATATCACTTATATGCAAACTGCTTCCAACTTTAAGTTCAGTAACATCAATAGTGATTTCTCTAGGTATAGAAGCAGGGAAAGCTTTTATAGGCAATTCGTATTCAACTTGCTCTAATGTACCGCCGCCTAAACGAACACCTTCAGGTATACCTTCAATGCGAATAGGTACGAAAGTTTTGATTTTTTTGCTTCTGTCTATCTCATAAAAATCTATATGTCTGATAGTTCTTTTGATACCATCGAGCTGATAGTCTTTTACTAAAACTTCTCTTGCTTTATCGTTTTCAATATCTAAAGTAATAATATCATGCTGTCCAGCCAAAGAGAATATTTTTACGAATTCTTTTAATTCTACAGCAATAGCATACTCTTTACCTCTTCCATAAAGTGTAGCTAAAGCATATCCGTCATTAATTAATTTACGGCCGACGCTTTTTTTAGTAGTGTCTCTTTGTAAAGCTTTAATAGTGTAATTTTCACTCATTTTAATTTCCTTCAAAAAATAATATTTACTGATCAAATAAAACGCTTATAGAACGTTCTAAATGTATATATTTAATAGCATTAGCAATAACAGGAGCAACAGAAAGAACTTCTATTTTGCTGCCTAATCTGTCTGTCATTACTTTTAAGCTATCAGTAATATAAAGTTTTTCTACTTCGCTTGCATTAATTCTTTCATAGGCATCGCCTGAACATACTGCATGAGTTATAAAGATATATATTTTTCTCATACCAGCTTTTTTAAGTGCTGCAATACCTTTAAGTAATGTTCCGCCTGTATCAATAATATCATCTATAATGATAGCATCTTTACCTTCTACATTACCAATAACATTCATAACTTCGCATTCATTAGCTCTATCTCTTCTTTTGTCTATAATAGCTATATCGAGGTTAAGAGTTTTTGCTATAAATCTTGCCCTTCCTACACCGCCTATATCAGGAGAGACAACCATAGCATTTGATATATCTAAATCTTTTCTTATTTTATCTAAGAAAACATTTTTAGAAAGCATGTGATCTACAGGTATATCAAAAAAGCCTTGTATCTGAGCGGCATGTAAATCAAGAGCTAAAACTCTATGAACTCCGGAAGCCTGTAAGAGGTTAGCTACTAATTTAGCAGTAATAGGTACTCTTGGTTCATTTTTTCTATCTTGCCTAGAATAACCATAATAAGGAATAACGGCAGTAATTCTTTTAGCGCTAGCCCTTTTTAAAGCATCTATTACACAAAATAATTCCATCCAACTTTCATTGCTGGAAGGTCTTCCTGTAGGCTGAATTATGTATGTATCTTTATTTCTTGCAGTTTCTTCTATTTGTACGAAGGTTTCACCGTCAGCAAATTTGCGTATTTGCATATTACCTAATCTAATACCCAAATTATCAACGACATCTTTAGCGAGCTGAGGGTTAGCTGTACCGCTTAAAACTAATATTTCTTCTTCTATACCCATAATTAACAACCATAATTAAAGAAAAGTTGGGGTGGGAGGATTCGAACCCCCGAATAAATGGACCAAAACCACTTGTCTTACCGCTTGACGACACCCCAGTATCGATTTTTTTATTTCTAAAAGCTTATGAGTACCGAATTATACTACATAATAAAAAATTGTCAAGAGTATTTTTATATTATTTATTAAATATATTTTTTATTTTATTTTACTTTATTTTGTATAAAATATATAAAGTTTTACATTATTTGCTTGATATTTTGTAAAAAATTATTATAATTCATGAAATAAAATGCTGATATAATTAAAATAATAATATAAAAAGGAGAATTTTTTATGGAGAAAAAAATAATAAAAACTCATAAAGCACCGCAAGCTATAGGACCTTATTCTCAAGCTGTTAAAAGCGGAAATTTTATATTTGCTTCAGGTCAAATACCTTTAGACCCTGTTAGCGGTGCTATGGCAGAAAATAATATTCAAGCACAAACAGAAAGAGTAATGGAAAATATTAAAGGTTTATTGGAATCTGAAAATTTAACTTTTGCTAATGTTATTAAAACTACTTGTTTCTTAAGCGATATGGCTAATTTTGCTGCTTTCAATGAAGTATATGCTAAATATTTTACAGAAAACCCTCCTGCAAGAAGCACTGTAGCTGTTAAGGCTTTACCTAAAGACGCTTTGGTAGAAGTTGAAATTATAGCTGTTATAGAATAATTTGAATTTTAAAGCCATGTGTTTTTATGCATGGCTTATTTATTTAAGCCCTTTAATTAAAAAATAAATTAAAAATCTAAATAAAGAGAAAAAAATGAACATAAGAAATTATATATCTTATCTTATTAAAGGTATGGCTATAGGTGTTGCTAATGCTATACCTGGTGTTTCTGGTGGAACTATAGCATTTGTGCTTGGAATATATGAAAACCTTACTTATGCTATATCTGCTTTGCCTACTGCAATTATTAAATTAAAATGGAAAGAAGTGGGAGAGAGCTTAAAAATATTAGTGCCTGTTTTTTTGGGGGCTGGTATTTCTATAGTTCTTTTTCTAAATATTATTAATTATTTATTTCAATACTATCCTATACCTACTAAGATATTTTTTGTGGGGCTTATACTTGGTTCTTTCCCATTTGTTACTAAGACTATAGATAAATTTGATTTTAAAGTATTTATATCTTTTTTTATAGGTGCTTTTATAATGGCAATATTTGTTTATTTTGATATTAATAAGCCTGCCGGAGAGACTACATATACTGGAGATTTTTCTATATTTTATGGAATTAAGTTATTTTTATGCGGTATAGCTGCTGCTGTTGCTATGGTGATACCGGGAATATCAGGTTCTTTACTTTTATTGATATTGGGTGAGTATGAGAATGTATCTAATCTTGTATCTACTCTTACGAAAAATTTTGCTAATGTATATCCATTGATATTTTTAGGTCTTGGAGTTGCTATAGGAATTTTTACTATATCTAAACTCGTTACTATTGTTATACAAAAACATAAATCTATATTATTTGGTTTTGTGCTTGGTATCATAGTAGTATCTTTTTTAAGTTTATGGCCTAATATCACAACATTGAGTTTGGGAATGCTTACAGCAACAGTTTTATCTATGTGCTTTGGTTTTTTAATTGCTATGATTATGGAAAAAATATAATGTTTTTTATTTATTTTTTATAGGCTATAGTTAAAATTTATTATATATGCATCCGAGTATTGTAGTAGTACAAAGAGGATAATAATGATGAGAAGATTAAATAACAATAAATTATATCTATTATTAACTTTAGTATTAGTAGCTTTTATATACTTATACACTAGCTTGATTGCTCAGACATCTTCTGATAGAATTAGTATGGAAAATTATAATGATTTGCCTAACTCTCGAAGACTTGTAACTAAACTTAATATTAAACATATAGAAGAAAATAAAGTGGAAGTAAGCTGGGTTGGTATATATCATCCTAATTTGATGTATTATGTTTATAGAAGCGAAGACCCTATATTAAGCAAAGTAGTTCTTACTAATGCAAAAGTAGTAGCTTCAACAAAAGCAACTAATGCTTCTACTACATATACTATTTATGATAATTTGCCTAAATATGATAAATATTATTATGCTGTAATATCGTATATAGATAATATTAATTTTTATACTGCTACAGAAAATATGGATTTAATGCCGTTTGAATATTATGATCCTTTTAAAAATGATATGACTAATTTTGAAATGGATATAACTAATGAAATTATTACCAACGATATTATTACTAATGATTTTGATACTAATAACACTTACTTTACAAATGATATGATTACAAATATAGTAAACAGTAATGATTTTTTAAGTTATTATCCTAATACTAATTTATTTGACAGCAATTATAGCATATTGCCTCCTACTAACTATGTTGACCTATACTATACTACAAATAAAATAGATTCAAATAGAGGAATAGTTTTTACTACTAATTATTATAACTATACTAATTATTATAATCTTACTAATAATTATACTAATTACTATAATACTACTAAAATATATATAATTAATCCTACTAATGATTCATTGACTAATGAAATTAATACTAATGATTTGAATACTAATGATTTTACAAATCAAAGCCGTATGATTGAAAACGTTACTAATGAATTAAAGGTTACTAGTTTTACAAATGATAAAAATGAGAATATAGTTAATGTAGAGATAAAAAAAGATAATACTAAAAAAACAACCCCAACAGAGTATCAGAGATATAGTTCTGAGTATCAGAGGGCTTTAGCTCAATTTAGCGCTAATAATTATAGCGGAGCCATTTCAATTTTAGAGCCTATATCAAGAAAAAAAGTTGATAGTGCTTTGTATTATGATATTAATTTGTTGCTTGGTAAGTCTTATAAGAATGCTGGAAGAAAAAAGAATGCTTTAGATACATTGAAAAGAATAAAATCTATTAATCCTAATGAAGTTAATTTCTGGATTAATCAGGTTTTAAGCGATTTATAATAAAAAAAAGGAGAGATTATGAAAACTTACGCAGCAGTTTTAGCGTCTGTTATTACGGTAGTAGCTATATTGATAGGTGTTTTTATCACTAAAGTTTCTGTATTGTCTTCTCCTGAAAGATATTTCCAGAAAGGAAAAAGATATTATGAATTAGAAAATTATAATGAAGCTATTAATAATCTAAATGAATACTTATCTATAGACAGCAGATCAAAACCTGTAAGCAATGTGGCTGAATCTTATTTTCTTGTAGCTGATTCATTAAAAAAAATGAAGAATTATAATTTAGCTAAAGATCGTTTGTCTGAAATAATAGACGGTGCAGGTTTTGAAGCCTATCAGCTTGATGCTATAATAGCTTATGCTGATATAGCGAGATTAGAAAATAGTGCTGACCAATATATTATTACTAAATTACAAAATAACTTAAAACCTTCTGATAAATCTTTGGCATCTACTATTAATATGGAATATGGTTATCAGTTGTTCTTTGAAAAAAAGTATGGCGAAGCTTTGAGTTATTTTTTAAGATCTGATGGTGAGTTGGCTGTTTTGGGAAGGGCGAGAGTTTATTTTGCTATGAATGAATATGATAGAGCTTTTGAAATATATGAAGATTTCTTAAAGTATTATCATACAAGTATATATTATAATGAGGTTGTAAGGACTTATCTTATTCAGGTTCCGGCTATAGCTCATAGAATGTATGTTGAAAAGAATTATACTAAGGCAAGAATGTATTATAATAAAATAGCTGCTCTTTTCCCTAGAACTAAACATCAGGAAGAGGCTTTATTTAAAATTGGAGAGTCTTACTATAATGAAAAGAATTATAATAAGGCTGTAGAATATTTTAATAAAGTGAGATTGAATAATGTTTATACGCTTGATGCTGAGGCTTTGCTTTATATTGGTTTATCGTATTTCAAAGTTGGAAGATACTCAGATTCTTATAAAGCTTTAGATACATTTGTTAATACTTATCCAGACAATCCGAATGTTTCAAGAGCTAAAGATTATATGGCGGCATTACAAGAAACTTTATTAGCTATTAATTGATATTAATTGTTAAATGAATTTTTGATAAATAAAAAGACCTATAACAAAATTAGTTTTTTGTTTAAGGTCTTTTTTTATCATTGTCTAAAATTACTAATTTATTTATATCATCAATTAGATTAGAAATAATATCTAATTTACTCGATTCTACATGCTTAAGTTTTTCAAATGTATTTAATAATTTATCATCTCTATTTTCTAAATTATTGCTTTTTATAGTTAATAAACTTTCTGGTGTTGTTTCCAAAGCTTTTGCTATTTTATTCAATCTTTTTATTGATATGTTTCTATTACCAACTTCTATTCCTTGTAAATATTTACTAGAAACACCTGCTTGTTCGGCTAAGGTATCTATGGTCATCTTTTTGCTTTTTCTAAGTAATCTTATATTGTAGCCTAAATTATATAATAAGATTTCATTTTCCATATATAAAGTCCTTTTTATAATAGAATATTTTATATTATATGAATTTTTAATATTAAAAAAACAATATATAAGTTGTAAAATAAAAAAAAATACCTATTTTTAGTTTTTGTAAATGAATTATAATTTATTGATATTATACTAAACATATATCAATATTTTTTCTTATTAGCCAATTCATATATTATTTGTTTTTAAAAGTAATGATTAGGTGATATTATTAATCATTGAAAAAACTTATAAATAATAATAGATACTGTTTATTAATTTTTTAAGATTTTTTGTTATAGTTGAGATTTTCTATTAATTATATTATAATATTTTTTCATTAGTTGTAGATTATACGGTTTTAATGATTTAGATATAATTTTTTGTTTCAATAAAAGTTTTTAAGGATATAAATAAATGATTTCTGTTAAGAATTTAACCAAGTATTATGATGATTTTCAGGCTTTAAAAGGAATTAGCTTTGAAATAAAAACTGGAGAGATTGTCGGTATATTAGGACCTAATGGTGCAGGTAAATCCACAACTTTAAGAATATTAACATCTTACCTTTCTCCTACAAGCGGAGATGCTATCATAGATGGAAGGAGTATTTTAGATAAAGATATAGAGATAAAAAAAATAATAGGATACCTTCCAGAATCAGCCCCTTTATATAATGATATGTGTGTTTTTGATTATTTAGTTTATATGGCAGATATACAGGAGCTAAAAAGAGATAAACTATCAGAGAGACTTAATTATGTGGTGGAAGCTTGTTCTCTTAAAGATGTAATATCCAAACCTATAGGAGAGCTTTCTAAGGGTTATAAACAGAGGGTAGGGCTTGCTGGTGCTATTATACATGACCCTAAAATACTTATATTAGATGAACCTACAAACGGACTTGACCCTAATCAGATTGTTGAGATTAGAGAGCTTATTAAAGAACTTGGAAAAGAAAAAACTGTTTTAATATCTACTCATATATTAAGCGAGGTTGAGGCTACTTGTTCGAGGGCTATTATTATAAACAAAGGCAGTATTATTGCTGATAATGACCCTAAACATTTAAGTGTTGATAATAAAATATCATCTATTAAACTTTCTCTAAAAACTAATGACAGCTTTGAAACTATAAAAATAAAATTAAATAGTTTAGACAATATTGAAGATATAACTTTAATTGAAGAAATGGATAATAATATAAAAACAATTATTATAAAAACAACCGACAAAGAGCCTATTGAAAAAGTGTATAAATTTATTAAAAGTACAGATTGGATAATATATGAGTTTGTTAAAGAAAAAGAGAACTTAGAGACAGTATTCCATACTTTAACTAAAGGAGAAAATTGATGACTAATATTTTTTCTTTTAATAAAACAAAGATAATATTAAAAAAAGAATTAAGACATATTTTTTTATCGCCAATAGCATATATATTTTCTGCAATATTTTTAATAGCTTCAGGAATATATTTTTTCTCAAGATTTTTTATTTTATCTCAAAATGATATGCAGGATTATTTTTCAATTTTGCCTTTTATACTTTCTTTAATAATACCGCCTATTACAATGGGCTTATTATCGAGCGAGTTTTCAAGCGGTTCTTATGAATTAATAAGCACTCAATCTGTAACTACATTAGACATTATAATGGGCAAATTTTTATCTGCTGTAGTATTTATGCTTTTTGCTTTAGTGCCTACAATACTTTACCCTATCACTTTGCTTTTTTTGGGTAGATTAGATATTGGTCCTGTGATAGGCGGATATGTTGGAAGTGTATTTTTAATATCAGCTTTATGTGCTATAGGTATATTTGCTTCATCTGTTACAAAAAATCAAATAATAGCTTTGATTGTTGCTTTGGCTATAATGATATCTCTTAATATATTATTAAAATTCTTAGGACTTCTTTTTCCAAATACTTCTAATTTTATATTATTTATTAGCGGCGATTATCACTTTGCTAATATTGCAAGAGGGGTAATAGATTTAAGAGATATTATTTATTTTCTTTCTGTAACAACTATATTTTTGTATTTAGCAAATATAATTCTTCAAAATAGAAAGTAACAAAAAATAAAATTAGGATAAACTCTATGAATAAAAACTTAAAAAAAATAATTATTCTTTTAGTGGTATTAATTGTTATTAGCTTTGCTGCTTTTTTTACTACTAAATATAAAAAACAGCAATTAATAGCAAACAAACCAAGAACTCAGATTTTTGAGCTTAATGAAACCAATGTAAATAAATATCATCTTGTATATGATGATCAGGATATCACAGTTGAAAAGAAAAATAATATTTGGACTATCACTTCTCCTGAAAACAATTATAAAGTTGATCAAATGGAAGCTTTTGCCAATGTTAAGAATTTTAACACTCTTAATATAGATTTGATAATAACAAATTTAAGTGAGGTTGATTCTTTTGGATTAGATAACCCAACTAATGAGTTTACAGTTTGGGATGGAAAAAAAGAACATAAAATATATGTTGGAAATAAAACTCCTGACGGTGAGAGATATTATGTGAAGTATAATGATGAGTATTTTAGCGTGGAGTATGTTTATATAGAGGCTCTTAAAAAAACAATAGATATGCTAAGAGATAAAGAGATATTTGAAAGCCCTATAGTTTTGGATTCTGTAACAACTGTAGAAATCGCTACTAAAGATTATACTAATACAATAAAAAAACTAAATAGAACTAATTGGGTTGTAGATGATTTGGGTGAACAAACAGATTTAGATAAGGCATATAGAGATTTTACTGCTTTATCTTTGGTGAAGGCATCTGCTTTTGTATATGATCAAGATTTGATGAAGCAATTATTTAAAATTCCAGATGCTGTTATTACAATATATATGCAAGATAACACTAAAGAAGTTTATGAATTAATTTATACTGTAGATGATAGAATATATGTAATGCCTAAAAGCGGTATAGTTTATGAGGTTGATTATTCTATATATGATGCGGCTATGAGAAGTAAAGACTATTATGAAAAAAGTGATAGTGTAGAGGACAATGAAGAAGCATTAAACTCTGAAGAGAGTCTTAAATTATATGAAGGTTTAGAAAAATAATTTTATAAAAATAATTTAAGGATAAAATTATGAAAAAACATATTCCTAATTTACTTAGCTTTAGCAGAATTATTTTGTCTCCGTTAGTGATATTTTTATATTTTTATAATTCTATCATTACGGCAATACTTGCTTTAATATTTTTGATTATATTAGAGATAACTGATGCTTTAGACGGTATGTTAGCGAGAAAATTAAATATAGTAAGTGATTTGGGCAAAGTATTAGACCCTTTTGCTGATACTGTTTTTCATATTACTATGTTTACAATATTTTTGTATGAGGGCTCTATGCCTATGTGGATGTATATTATTTCGCTTTATAGGGATATGTTTTCTATGTTTGTAAGGATACTTGGAGGGCTTAGGGGATTTGCTGTTGCTGCCAAGTTTAGCGGAAAATTAAAAACTGCTTCAAGGGCTATTGCTGTTGTGATAATATTCTTAATAAAGATACTAAAATATACTTCTATAGCTTTGCCTTATGACAAAATAATATACTATAGTTTACTCGTTGTAACAATTATTACAATATATTCATTTTTTGATTATATGCCGCTTCTTAAAGGAAAAGCTGATAAGAAATAAATATTTGTATTGTTTTTTAGTTTAATATTTAGTATGTAAAATATAGTTAGTATTACTTTTTTAGCTTGCACTTTCGCGAAATGTATACGAATAAGAGAAATAATTTGTACTTTTTGCAACTTTTTGCTACGGGAAAAAGTTGAATAAAATAAAAAACTTATATGACAATTTTTTTAAGTTTGTGATTTGTGGTGGCTTTGCCCCCACACCCCCAGTTCTTTTATTGGTATAAAAGAACCAAAAGAACTGCATTTTATAAAATCTACCTTTAGGTGTACGTTAAATTTTAGATATTATATTACATCGAAGATATATTGTAAAATATAAAGTTGTAGTATTTGCACTTTTTGCTACAAGAAAAAGTTGAATAAAATAAAAAATTTAAAAATTTCCAGTATTAGCTCGAAAATGATAGCTCTTTTATCAATGCACTTGGTGTGTATATAGATGAATGATGATAGTCGGTATCATTTGCAAGCATTTCTATATTGTTTAGAAAATCTAATATGTTTCCTGATACTATAAACGGATTTGCTGTGTGTGATAATTTGCCGTTTTCTATTTTTATCCCTTCTGCTTGAAGAGAGAAATCTCCGCTTATAGAGTTTACGCCTGCATGAGTACCTGTGAGTGAGTTTACTAATATGCCGTCTTTTATTTGTGATATTAGTTCTTCTTGAGTATTCTCTCCATTTTCTAAAATTAAGTTATGGCATGATATTCCTATAGAAGTTTTAAATCCTCTTGATGCATGAGAGGTTGTTTTTCTGTTTTCTTTTCTTGCTGTATAATTATTGTATAGATAGCTATTTAATATGCCATTTGTGATGATGTTTAAATCTTTTGTAGCAGAGCCTTCTCCGTCAAAATTAGTATTTGCTAAACCTTTATCAAACATTGGAATATCTTTTATGTTTATAATTTCGCTTGCTATTTTTTGGTTTAATTTGCCTTTAAGCAGAGATAATTGTTTTTGCACTGCCTCAGAAGAAAATAATGATAAATAAGCTCCAATCATTGTTCTCATAGCTTTGCTTGTAAAAACAGTTTTATATTTTCCACTTTTAATTTCTTTAGCTTCCAATTTGCTTACAACATTATCAACTATATTTTTGCAAAAACTATCAACATCAAACTTAGTATCTTTTGAAGAATAAACATCAAAAAAAGTTTTTACAGCATTAGAATCTTTTGCTATCACTTCAGCATAATATGATATACTATTTTTTTTCTCTTCCTTGCATATTCCATTGCTGTTTATAATGTGTTTAGAAAAATCATATCTCGCCAATCCGCATGAAGGCACATTTACAATTCTTTTATCTAATGAATATATTTTATCTTCTATTGAAAGAGATATTTTTTTTAATTCATCGTTTGTTAAATTAGTTATGTCTTTATTAATTAAATTATATGACTTTTCTTCGCTTTCTTCTATAAGAGTATTAAACTCTGGTTCTGATGCGGCATATTTAAGAGAGTTTTTGGCATTGCTAATTAAATTATTTATGTTCTCATCATTAAAGTCAATTTTTTCAGTAAAGCTTACTCCCACTTGTCCATTTTTCATTAACCTTAAACCAATGCCTCCTGACTCAGCAAATGTATATTTATCTAAATCTCTTTCTCTAACGGTAAACTCTTCTTCTCCGCTATTAGACATATAAATTTCTATTTTATAATCATTATCTAATTTATTTTTGATTATATTAAATATCTCTTTTATTTTATCACTTCTCTCCATTTTTATCTTCCTCCAACTGTAAGCTCTTTTACTCTAATAGCAGGCTGCCCAACTGTAGTAGGCACACTTCCAGAAATACTTCCGCATATTCCGTCGGCTAACTCTAAATTTGATGATACGGCTTCTATATTCATAAGAGTTTCATCACCGCGTCCTATAAGTGTAGCACCTCTTACAGGTTTAGTGATTTTACCGTTTTCTATTAAATAGCCTTCAGATACCGCAAAGTTATAATCTGTAGTAGCAGGGTCCACAGAGCCTCCTCCCATCTTTTTAGCATAAAGTCCGTACTCTATACCAGATATAAGCTCTTCAAAACTAGAGTTTCCTTTATCAATAAAAGTGTTTCTCATTCTTGAAGTAGGGGCATATTTGTAGCTTTCTCTTCTTGCACTTCCTGTAACTTTTTGATTCATCTTTATAGAACCAAGCTCATCAACCAAATAGCTTTTAAGTATTCCATTTTCTATTAAAACAGTTCTCTGTGCATCATTGCCTTCATCATCAATATTATAACTTCCCCAAGCATTTTTTATAGTGCCGTCATCTATAGCAGTAACAACATCGGAAGCTATTTTTTCACCTAATTTATTACAGAAAACGCTTGCATTATCAGCAACAGAAGTGGCCTCTAAAGCATGCCCGCAAGCTTCATGAAATATTACTCCACCAAAAGCATTGTCTATTACAACAGGATACTTTCCAGATTTTGGATATTCTGAATCAAGCATTTTTATTGCAGAGTTAGCAGTTTCTATAGCCATATTCTCTAAATTAATATCTCTTATTACCTGAAAACCATCTAATGCTCCTTTTGTTCTACTTGAAGTTTGAGTGTTAGTGCCGTCTGAAGCCATAGACATCATTACAAGTCTTATATATGTTTGAGAGTCTTCTTTTAATATCCCATTGCTTGTACATACTAAAATATTTCTCTCTTTTTCCATATATCTTGCACTTACCTGCTTTATCTTGTCTGATACATTTCTTGCTGTTTTATCCAAATATGAAAGAGTTTCTATTTTCTCATCAAAATTAACATCAAAAGGATTAATATGAACAGGGTGATTATCTTTTTCTTCCGACTTTATAAAATCTTTTACTATATGTTTTTTATTCTTTACAATAGAAGAAACACTTCTTGCTAAATTTATTAAACTGTCATTAGTGGTGTCATTAGAATATAAATATATTGTCTTTTTATCAACTATTACCCTAAGCCCAACACCATAATTATTGCCAAGACTCATATCATCAACTTTTTTATCTAAATAACTTATATTATTAATCTTAGTATCTTCAAAAAATAAATCAGCATACTCGCCTCCATTTTTTAAAGCCTCCTCCAAAATGCTATGCAAAAAATTGCTGTCAAACTGAAAATATTTCATTTTTTAGCTCTCCTTAATTTTTGTAATTGCTATTTTTTTAGATAAGAAATCATCTGGCTTATTATGTTTTCCTTTGGCAAATAAGTCTATAAGGTATTTATTTATATAGAGTTTTTCTTTTTTTACTTTTAATTCAAAAAATAATCCTTCATGTTTGAGTTTCGATAATAATCTTGCCGCTTTATCTCTTTTCCATTTAAATAGTGCCATTAAATCTATTATTTTCATATACGGCGTCATGAAAATTATAAAAAATGATTTTGTCTTTAAAATACTTTTAAATTTTTTATCTTTGTCTAATTTGCTTTTTAATATGTTTAAATTATCATATACAAAGTTAATAGTTTCCATACCATACAAACAAATATCTCTCAAAAATTTTAAATATATTATCACCGATTCATGATTGAAATGTTCTACCATATTGATTTGAAAAAAAGCATCTGGATATAATATTGGATTATCTAATAATTTTATTCTTTTAGAGTATAAATTAAATATTATTTTAAATATGTTTATACAATTTTCATAATCTTTTAAATACTCATACGATATTCTTTGAAATACAAGAAGTTTTAATATAGGGTCTAAATCTAAATTATATAAATATTCAATGTCTTTGTTATAATCTTCTGTTATATATACTTCTTTTCCTTCAATAGAGCTTACTATTTCTGATAGAACTTTATTATCATAATCTCTATTTATATATTTGTTTATAAGATAAAAGTCTGCATGTTTGGAGTTGTATTCTTTTATCATGTTATTTGATAAGGCTTCCACATTTTTATAGCTATAATTTTTATCTACTATAGAAGATAGTATACTAAGTAAATATTCAGAGTTTTTTAAAGATACACAGCATATTCTAAAATGTAAAAATACATTCCAAGTTTTAGCAAGTTCTTTTAAAATATTTATATTATCAAAAATTTCTATATTAAAGTTTCTATTCATAGCAATATATTTTAACATAAAAAAATATTAAATCAATTTTATTAACAATTTTATATTCTGTTGATTTTTGTAAAAGTTACTTATTTAAAATAATTTTATTTTATACTTGACATAAAACTTCAGAAACACTATAGATAAATAGTATGTAATTAGTACATTTAAATACTATAGTCTAACATAAAAATACTTGTTTTTTATATTGACTTTAATATAAAAGTATTAATAATATCTTTATTAAAATTGTAAGCAATTAATTTATGCAATATTTAAATTTTAAAAAATATATAATATTTATTCATTCACTATTTATTTTACCAAAAAGAAATATTATATCTTGTTATAGCATAACAATTTTATTAGTTTTAAGGGAAAATATGAAAAAAAGTATTATACTAATCACTATATTTCTAATGACATCAGTATTAGCATATTCACATAATTTTGTAATGAGTTTGTATATTCCATTGGCAGGAAGCCGTCCAAGTTTTTATCAAAATGGTCTTTTATCAGACTATTTAACAGAGCAGGCGGAATCTGCATTTGAAGTAGGAGTCATATTTCAGCCATCAATTTATTTTAAGATTGAGAAATTACATTATATAGTATTAGGAATAGATTTTGGCTGGTATAGAGATACATTTAAATTTTATAACAATTCTCAAGACTTTACACATGAATTTGATAGCATTATTACAGGACTTAGTCTCGAATGGAAACCTTCAATATTTCAAATAGGTATAGGCGGCGGAGTTAAATTTCCTTTATCCGGTAAATATTGGACAGGAGACAATTGTATATTATTAGATTATAAGGCTTTATCATCAAGATTTAATAATGTAGTTATACCTTATATAAAACTTTATACTGGTATAAATTTATTTTTAGTAAGTTTATTATTTTATGTTAATTTTGATATACCATATTATCAGATAAAAGATAATGTATCTTCATTAGGTGAAGGATATAGATATTCTACTCAATTAGCTTCGGTTGATATAGGTGTTCAAATTGGTATACATTTACCTATAATAGAATTTGGTGATAGCTATGATAATGCCAGACCGAAGTATTAATAAACATAAGCCAAGTTTTTAATTTTATATAAATGAAATTGTGTAAAAAAATATACTTAAAAATAGTGTAATATATTTGTTTTATTAAAAACGTAGTTCTTCGTAAAGCGTATCTGAAGTATATAATGTTCTTTTATATTAATATCAAAATCTCATTAGTCGGTAAAAAAGAGTAGGGAATTTCTAAGCATAAAGACCTGTATAAATAATATATAATTAGCAGGCATATAAAAATATATTGCCCGCTAATTGTATAATTTTACTAACTTATTTAATTGTTAGATTCGCCTATTTTTCCTGCTTCAATATCTTTAATTATTTGAGCATATTTTTCTTCTGTTATTTCATATTTTTTTACCAAAATCATTCCAAATATTAAGAATATAACAGGTCCAATACCAAACATCAAATTGAGCATCTTTAAAGTATATGGAGTTTGCTCTACATTAGGTACATAATTAGATATAGCCAAAACAAATCCTATTACGCCTCCAGAAACAGCCAATGCAATTTTATAAGCAAAAGTATTCAAAGCAAATAATAGAGAATCTGATCTTTTACCCAATTTCCAGTGACTATATTCAGCAGTATCTGCCAACATAGAAATATTAGCCAAATTAAGAGCTGAAATAGCTATACCTGCTAATATTAAAGCAGCAACCAATAATATAATGTTTTTTCCTAAGAAATATTTCATAAAACAGCTAATAATTAATCCAATAAAACCTAAATTGCTGACAGTCTTTTTACCTAATTTTTCAATTATTTTTGGAAGGAACATAAAACCAAGTAATCCTGATCCCATAGTAATAGGCATTAAATAAGGTATTAGTTCTGGTTTTTTTAGGAAATATATAATCCAATATGTAGTTACACCTGAAGTCATTTGCATACCAAAATCATAAGCTATTCTAATCCAAACAACTTTCATAAAAGGTTTATTAACTTTAAGTATATTAATATAATCTTTAAGTTTATTCACAGGTAATTTGCCAAGATCTCTTTTTTCTTTAACATTAGCAAAACATAACCAAGAACTTATTAACGATATAACAGATACTATTATACCATAATACATATAACCTTTACCAACATTTCCTCCTCCTAATGATTCTACCATAGGTATAGTTAATGAAGCTGCTAAAACAAAAGCTAAAAAGGCAAACCATCTCTGAAAAGCCAATATAGAAGTTTTATCTTTATCATCAGTTGTAAAAGTAGGCACCATTGACATCATAGGTATATCCAAAGCTGTATAAGCCATACCTATACCTATATATGTTATATAAGCCCATACAATTTTTCCTGCATTAGATATATTTACAGGTATAAGCATCATAGTAAATGTGATAGCTGCAAATATAGGGACAAATAATAAATATGGTCTATATTTACCCCAGCGCGTATTTGTTTTATCTGCTATAACTCCCATCATAGGGTCATTAATAGCATCCCATAATCTAGCAACAAAAAATAATGTTCCAACAGCAAGAGCACTTATTCCAAATACATCAGTAAAATATATCATCAAGTAATATGAAATAAAGCCCATATATAAATCTTTTCCTAAAGAACCTACTCCAAAGAAAAATTTTTCTCTAATAGTCAATTTATCCATAAAATTCTCCCTGTTTTTCATAATGATAATAATGAAATTATTACATTAATTTTTGAAAAACCTTATTTATATCTTTATTATCCATTTTTACAGGATTTAATCCCATACATCCATGATTCATAGAATCTTTTGTCATAATTTCGATTCCATCATCTGTCATAGAATATTCTTTTAGATTCATTTCTATACCTAATTGATTAAATAACTCATCTAATTTATTTTGCAAAATAGAAACTGCCTCTTCAATATTGCAATTTGATTTATCCAAATAATCAACTAACATTTTTAAATTATGTTTTTTATCTCCCGCATAATCTAAAGCATATTTCTGCAATACTCCGCAAGCTAATCCATGAGGCACATTATATTGACTAGTTAATTGACAGCCCATAGCATGCCCCATAGTTCCGCAGCAATGACTCATGGCAATACCTGCTAATGTAGAAGCAAAAGACATATTACTTCTTGCCTCTAAATCATTGCCGTTTAATCTAACCTTATTTAAATTATTAAATATTAATTCTATTGCATTAATAGCTAAAATGTTTGTAAACGGATTTTCTATAGTAGAAACTAATGATTCTAAAGCATGACTAAGAGCATCTAAACCTGTAGAAATAGTTACGGCACTTGGCATACCAATAGTTAAAACAGGATCAACTATAGCTATTTTTGGACAAATTAAATCAGATGTTATAGAATCTTTTAAATGAGTTTTTGAATCTGATATAACAGCATATTTTGAAACTTCTGAACCTGTTCCTGATGTTGTAGGTAATGCTATTATTGGTATTGTTTTTTTTATTTCCAATTTATTAGGATTAGAATCAAGATACTCTGTAATATTTGTATTAGTATTAGCAACAACAGAGGCAGCTTTAGCTATATCTATAGAACTTCCTCCGCCAATAACTAAAATAGTATCTATATTATTAGATTCTATATATTTCGCTAAATCCATAACTTGTAAATTGGTTGGGTTAGGAGTAACTTCAGAATATATATACTTTATGGAATTAGATTTTATTATATCATTTGTATATGCTTGATTAAGTAAAAACTTATCTGTTACCAATAAAACATTATTTTGTGATAATTCTTTAATATACTTATTGATTTCTTTATATTTATTTTCACCAAAAATAATTTTAGTAGGTAATAAATATTCAAAATTTACTAACATAAATAACTCTCCATTAATTCATCTTGGATATCATTTCATAAAATAATTCATTAAATTTTTCTAAATTAATTATTTTTGTTGGTATATCTACAATATTAACTTCATCATCTGATCTGCTTCCATCATCAACTTGTAGCCAGCCTGTTTTCATGTTATCTTCTATTTTTACTATACGTTTATTTTCAGTTGTAAATAATTCAGGATTTGTTAAATATATAGCCGTACATAAATCCCAGTTAATGAATACTTTTCTGTTTCCATACTGAGCATTTATATCATCAATCCAAGCAGCTAATATAGGTTTGCTCCATTTCATAAATTTAGTATCCATATCCAACATACCTTCAAGGTCTTCTAATTTATAAATAGCATCTTGAGTACATTGAGAAGTTAATATTGAAAGGTTAGGGCAATTATAAATTACTTTAGCTGCTGATTTATAATCTATAGAGAAATTTAATTCATTTAATAGAACACCATTCAAATATAAAGGCTCTAAAATTCCTCCCATTATTATCAAGCGTTTAATTTTTTTAAAGAAATCAGGGTCTTTAGTATATGCCCCAGCTATATTACATAATGAACCTATAGCCAATACAACAATTTCACCCTTATTCTTATTAACTGTATTTACTAAAAAATCTACAGCTTCACTATTATAATCTTCAGGAGTTCTTCCGCCCTTATAAAAAGGCACATCAGTTATATCCAAATCTTCGAACATTTGTTTTGTGTTATAATACACAACATGTTCAGCATTATTGGCGAATGTACAAGTTATTCCCAATAAATCAATGTCTTTGTGAGCATACAAATAAGCAAATGTTAAACCATCATCAATATCACTTCTTTTTACTCCCATTGTATTATCACAATCTAAAATTACTTTTGTCATTTTGACCTCCAAAAAATATATATATATAATTATTTTTTAATTATTTTTCCAAGTTTCATAAATAGTTTTAAAAATTAAATATATAGAATAACTTCCAGCATCCATAAAACCTATACTGCGTTCTTGTAAAAATTTTGCTCTTCCCTTAGTGGCTTTCATATTTATAGTAGCATTAGCTCCATTTAATGCTCCTTGCTGTGCAATATTCATTGCTTCTACAAGGTCATTGCCATTATATTTTTCCAATTCATCAACTGCTCCATATAAAGCATCTACCATAGTTTTTTCACCTCTATTAGTATTTGCCATTTCATTAATAGCATGAATTGTATTTAGTACGCTATCTTTAAAAGTTTTGACATTTAATTGTTCATTGTTTAATGTTATAGCCATTTGTATAAATAATGTGCTAAATATAGGACCGCTTGCACCTCCCATACTTCCTAACATGGCATAACCAATACTTTTTACAACTTCTTTGTCTGCTACATTAGAATCTAATTTTTTTATTTCTTCGTAGGCGGTTCTGAAACCTCTTGAAATTGTTAAACCATGGTCTCCGTCTCCAGCTTCGCAGTCTAATTTACATAAATATTCAGCATTTTCACTGAATACTGTATCTAAATTTTTAGATAATTCTATGAACTTGTTCATTATATTATTCTCCTAATAATTTTTTTAAATAGTTGTATCCTTTTTTTGCCTCAGCAAATGGATCTTTATCAGCATTCCAAATAAATAAAGCATCTCCAACCTGAGTACCACTCTCTACAAAAGTTTCCATATCTAAGTATCCGTTATATTTATTTTTATTCAAAACCTCTATTAATTTATGCCAATCAATATGTCCTGTACCTGGAACGCCTCTATGATTTTCTGTTACATGAACACAGCCTATGTAATTAATATATTTATCTACGCTTTCATATATATTATTTTCTTCTATATTCATGTGAAATGTATCAACTAAAAGCTTAACATTATCAAGTCCTATCATGTCTACAAACTCAGCGGCTTCTTCAACTTTATTAAAAAAATCTGTTTCAAACCTGTTTATAACTTCAACATTCAATCCTACGCCTTTACTTTTAGCATATTCACCAACTTCTTTTAAAACTTCACTAGAATTTTTCCATCTTATTTTTCTGCTTTCTTTAGAAAAACCCTGCCATGGTGCATATAATACTCCATTAATAAATAAAGCCTTAGCCCTATGTGCCTTATCTACAGCATTCTTAAGATAATTTAATGCATTGAGTCTTATATCTTTATTAACGCTGCTTGGATCTGTTTCTGGAGATACTCCTGTTCCGCAAATTATTTCTAGACCTAAATTTCTTGCAGCATCAAAAGAATTGAATAATTTTTCTTCGCTAGCTCCATAAAGAGAAATTTCAACTCCATTAAATCCTATATCTTTCACCTTACCTAAAGCTGGTATAATGTCATCTGTCCATTCTTTGCAAAACATAGACATATGTACTGCTATTTTCATTTAAAGTCCTCCTAATATTTAATTTTTATAAATTATTTTTTGGAATCTAAAACTTTAGATATGGATTGAGCCATTATTGTGTTTTCATATACAATAGGTCTATTCATATCATCATATCCTATAAAAGCTTTCATTATTACAGGCTTATCACTGTCTATATTCAATATGTTGGCTTCTGATTCGTTTATATTAATTGATTCTTCAATATCAATTCCTTTAGAAAACTTTAACCCAAAATTTAATTCAAGAACCCTAAATATAGATTGTGTAACCCCCGCTACAGAAAAATACTCAGGTGTTAAATCTGCAGCATAAATACAAGGAATATAAGATCTTGTTATCCAAATAGGCTGATTATCTATATACCTAATCCTCTCAAAAAAATAACATTCATCTTTTTCTTTTATAGATAAATGTTTAGCAACCTTACTATCACTTTTAACAATCTTAAATTTATTAATTTTTGTAGTAGGCTTATGTCCCGCTTTTTGAACCTCTTTGCTGAAACTTCGCATCCAAGTCCAATCTTGAGTATACAAATCATTAATAAATGTACCTACGCCATGAACAGTTCTTATAATACCTTCTTCATGTAAAAGTTTAAAAGCTTTTCTAACTGTTACTCTGCTAACGCTATATTCCTGCTGAGTTTTTAATTCGCTGTTCATTAAAGAACCTCTTTTCAAAGTTCCGTTTTCTATTTTCTTTTTAATATCCTCAGCAATAACTTTATATTTAAATGAATCTGAATCTTTAATAATCTTAGTCCACCTTTTTACAATATTTATTTGCTATATCTACTATATCACTATATAATGTTCTCATATCTCTAAGATTATCAGAACATACATAGTCATTCCATACACTTCTTCCAACCGCATAACCTGAAGCTCCTGCTTTACCAGAAATTTCAAGCTGCTTTTTGAATTCGCTATTTGTTATTCCTGAACTTAATATAATCCATACAGTATTAATTAAATCATTAATACTTTTACATCTATCAAAATTCTCTTCATAAGAAAGATTATTTATATTGCCAGGAAAAACAAGCTTATAAACATCTACCTTATATTTTGAAAGCCTTTTCAACATTCTAATAGTTAAATCATAATTATCAGGGCTTTCCTTGTATAAAATAGGTTCAAGCATAAAAGGAATATTATGTTTTTCGCATTCATTACTAACATATTCTACAATTCTATCTATATCATCAGAAAATTTCATATCAGGGTGATAGTAAACAAATAATTTAATCATATTGCATCCATCTTCTGATAATTTTTCTATTGATACTTTTTTAGTAAGATAATCATCATTGATGGTTTCAATATTATAATTATTATTTTCTATCCCTACCAACACTTCTCCTATATTAATCTCATCTATTATTTTTGTTCCATTAAAAAAATAATAAGTATCTATCAAAACGGCAGAAGTTAAATCTTTTATTTCATTTATCAGCCTAAGTTTTTCTTTAAGAACAATATCTTTATTACTAATATCCGCTCCCTTCATTTTGCATGTAAATACATCATGGTGGTCTATAGCAAAAATATGAAATATGCCGTTTTTTAAAAGTTTTTTTAGCTTATAATTTTTTTCCATTTAAACTCCTTTCTCTAACTTTATTGTTTTTATGTTCATTCTTTTAGCAAAAGTTCTTATTCTTTTCTCTATATGTTTAGGGCATATAATCAAATGATGTTCTATTCCGTTTTCAAAAATAGTATCTACTACTTGATTTACACTGTACTTTTCTCCTTCCTGAGAAAAATCTGTAAAAAATCCTCTAGTACCGCTATATCCTTTATTAGATTTTACTATATTTGCATCTACAGCAAGAATTCTCCCGTCATTGCTATATCTTATTATAGAGGCTTCCTGAGGTTTAAAAGAATAATCATAAGAAAGACCCATTAATTCTCTATTTGGATTTTTTCTGTCAAGCATAGGATGTGATATTATTCTTACATCTTCATTAGGCTGAAAATCCTTGCTTCCTATACCGCAATGCCATAATAATAATTGATTTGTCTTGCTATTTAAACTTGTTAAATCCATCAATGTAGGATTAGAATTAGATAATTCCTTAGCAATTAAAAGAGAAACAGCACCTCCTATATCACCCTCACAAGCTACAGGAACACCTAATTCATTACCAATTAAACTATATAATACACAAGGAACTATTTGTAATGTATCTTGAAAATCAGGCCAGCAAGTACCTGCTATACAATCTATGGCATTTTCTTTTACATATTGTTCAATAACTATATAAGCTTTTGCACTATTTATTAGAGATTTTTCTAATGCCTCAAATTTATTACAAGAGTTTAAAATTAAGTTTTTTGCTCGTTCTATATCATCTTCTTTTAATAACTCTATTTTTTTCATGATATAATTAATATCTATTTTGTTAAATCTCATATTTGGAAAATATTCTTTAAGATGATTGTTTTCTAAATTATAAAAAGTAGGGGCAACATCTCCTATTATACCAATTGTAGAATTAGAAAATTTATTTATAGCTTTAGATACAATGATATTATCTAAAAGTTTAATATTTAACGAATTATCAAATAAATTACCATAATACCAATCTACTTTTACCTTATTTTTAAACTTTCTCATAGCAATACTAGCAAAAATATTAGCAGAAACAGCAGCATTTAATTGAATATCTCCATCTTCAAATGGCTCTTCTTTAAACCAAACTCCTATAGAATAATTGGTATTTTCAAAAGCCATCATGATATCTCCAGAAGAAAAATCTGCAAGCATTATTAAAAGATAATCTATTTTCTGCTGTTCAAAATATTTTCTAGCCTGATAAGCTTCTTCTCCTGTTTTTATTGGCCCATAAGTTATTAAATCAATATTATTATCTTGACTAAATTTAACTATTTCTTTCATAGCTTTTTTATCAATCTCATGATAAATACCATAATAATTATCACTATTTGTTGTCAACATTCCTAACTTCATATATTATCTCCTAAATAATGGGCTGTCAGCCTTATAATCATAATATTTTAAAATTTCTTCATCTGCTTTACAAATTGCTATTGAAAAACCAGACATCTCTTGAGTTGTTACATAAGTTCCAACCCAATTCCTAACGATTTTTATGTTTATGTTATGTAAATATTTTTCTATTTCATTATATATAATAAATAGTTCCATATAAGTCATAGAACCAGCATTATTAAGAAGAACTAAAACTTCATCATTTTTATTAAAAGGCTTATCATCAATAATTCTATCTAACATATACTTTACCAATTCACAAGCCGTAGGCAATTTCATTTTTCCTGTTCCTGCCTCACCATGAACCCCCATACCAACTTCTATTTCATCATCTTCTAATTCAAATGTTTTTAAGCCTGTCTCAGGATGCGTACCGCTGTTAATAGCAACACTTAAAGTTCTTGTGTTGTCTCTTACTCTTTGTGCAAACTCTATAAGTTTTGATATTTCCATTCCATCTTCAGCAGCAGCACAAGTTAATTTGAAAGGAAAAAATAAACCTGCTGTACCTCTTCTTTCACTCTCCATACCTTTAGGGGCACTTGAAATATCGTCCCATAAAACAACCATTTTTACTTTTATTCCTTCAGCTTCTGCTAACATAATAGCCATTTTACTATTTAAAATATCACCAGCATGAGAAGATACAAGTATCAAAATATTTTCATGTCCGTCGCTATGCAGTCTCTTTATAGCTTTTATCATCTCTAAAGGAGAAGGAGCCGTAAATATTTTTCCGCATACATTAGCATCGAATAGTCCCTCACCAACTAAATCTATCATAGCAGGTTCATGACCAGAGCCATTACCAATAATAACAGCTACTTTATTACTGTCTTTTTTATTTTTACGGTACAATATATTACCATCCAATAAAATTACCCTGTCGCTATTAGATTTCTGATATCCTTCCAACATTTCAAGTAAAATATTTTCCTTACTATTAAGTATTTTTTTCATGTTTGTTTCTCCATTTGATAAGATAGCAAAATGTTTAATTAAATAAAAAATAATACATGTATTATATACATGTATTATATACATGTATTACTCATTGTCAATTAAAAAGCAGAAAAAATCTAAAAAAATATCATATTTTTTGTTTAGAGAAATACTCTGAAAGCAGAAAATAATTTTTTTGTGAATACATGTTATTATTTTTTACTATATTTTTATATTAATAGCTTAAAATTATAAAAATATAATCAACTGTATTTTTGTGATAAATTTGTAGGCATACTATATATTTTTTACTTGATGATACTAAAAAAATAATGATAATATTAAATATGATAAATTAAAATTGTAATATATAAATAAAAAAACTGACCTACATTAACAAACATAAGCCAAGTTTTTAATTACTATTTGTGGTGGTTTTGCACACACATCCATATTTCTTTTTGCTACCGAATGAAGTATATTTAGGTATGACCCAAAAAGCAAAAGGACTGCATTCCTATTCAAAAAATATAGTTATTATTTTAAATTTATACAATCTTATAGATATAAAGTAAAAACATTTGCACTTTTTGGTTCTTTTTGCGGCGGGAAAAAGAACAATATAAAAATTTACAAAATATAGTTTTTTATCTTAGTAATAAAATAAAAAAACTTGACTTACATCAATAAACATAAGCCAAGTTTTTAATTATGAAATATTATTAAAAATTATAGAGAAGCCAAAACTTCCTCTATACCTTTTAATTTATCTTCAAACTCTTTTTTCTTTCTGTTTTCTGTGTCTATTGCTTCTTGTTTAGCTTTACTCATAAAGTTTTCATTAGAAAGTTTTTTGTTTACAGCTTCCAAATCTTTTTTGTAGCCTGCTGCTTCTTTTTCTAATCTTTTCTTCTCTGCTTCTAAATCTATTATGCCAACAAGATTAACATTGATTTCACCGCCTTCAAACACTTTAACAAATGAACCCTTATTTCTCTCACTATCTTTTGAAGAGACTATATTCAATGATTCTGTAAGTGAAAGTGCTGATATAATATCCTTATAGCTTTCAGCAGTATTTTTGAAATAATCTGAAGTATAGCGAATTATTACATCAAGTTTTTTGTTCGGAGGCAAATTAAATGATGAGCGAGAATTTCTTATTCCTGAAACAATGTCTTGAATTAAATTGAAATCTTTTTCTATGTCTTCAAATATATATTTAGCATTAGATTTTGGATACTCTCTAATCATCAATGCCTTTGAATCAATATTATGTTTTGGTAAATTAGAATAAATTTCTTCTGTTATAAATGGCATAAATGGGTGAATCATAGCCATTGATTCTTCAAGTACATATAAAAGAACAGCAATAGTTTTTTCTTTTTTGCTTTCGTCTTTCAAATCAAATTTACTTATCTCTATATACCAATCGCAAAACTCATTCCAATAGAATTTATAAATTGTCTGAGAAGCTTCATCAAATCTATACTCTTTTAATTTTTGAGTAGTTGATTCAATAGCCTTTTGAAGTCTTGATAATATCCATTTATCTTTATTTTCAAGAGTGTAGCTGTCTAAATCTTTTATATCAGCATTATCTTCAATGTTACCAAAAATATATTTAGCACTATTGTAAATTTTATTAGCAAACTTTCCGCCCATTTTGAAAAGTTCTCTGTCAAGCCAAATATCCTGACCGCCTAATGAAGTTATGAATGATAAAGTAAATCTAAATGCATCGGCTCCATGCTCATCAATAATTTCTATAGGGTCAATACCGTTTCCTAAACTCTTAGACATCTTCCTTCCGATTTTATCTCTTATAAGCCCATTAAGATAAACATCTTTGAAAGGCACATCATTCATAAAATGAGTTCCTGCCATAATCATTCTTGCAACCCAGAAGAATAATATATCATAACCTGTAACAAGTGCAGTAGTAGGGTAGAAATATTCTAATTCCTCATTTTTCTCTGGCCATCCGAAAGTAGAAAAAGGCCATAACCAAGAAGAAAACCAAGTATCAAGTACATCTTCATCTTGATGAATATTTTTAGATTTACACTTAGTACATTCTGTAATATCAGTTTTTGATACCATCATCTCGCCGCAGTCATCGCAGTACCAAACAGGTATCCTATGTCCCCACCATAATTGTCTGCTTATACACCAATCTCTAATATCTGTCATCCAGTGATTATAAGTATTAATCCATCTTTCTGGATATATTTTTGTATTTCCGTCATTAACAGCCTTGTATGCTTTTTCTGCTAAAGGCTTCATTTTTACAAACCACTGATCACTGTAATATGGCTCTACAACATTATGACATCTGTAACAGTGTCCTACTTGGTGTTTAATATTATCCTTTCCAACAAATGCTCCAATAGCATCAAGTTCTTTTATAATTAAATCTCTTGCCTCTTTAACAGTTTTACCTTGATAATTAGATGGAGTGTTTTCATTAAATGTGCCGTCTGCATTAAGTATATTTATTATTTCTAAATTATGTCTTTGGGCTATAGCAAAGTCATTAGGGTCATGAGCTGGTGTGATTTTTAAAGCTCCTGTACCAAACTCTTTATCAACATAAGTGTCTTTTACAAGTCTTAATTTTCTGCCAACAATAGGAAGTATTAAAATGTCTTGTTCTGTAAGATGTGCATATCTTTCATCATCTGGGTGAACAGCAATAGCAACGTCTGCCAAAATAGTTTCAGGTCTTGTAGTCGCTATTTCAATATATTCATCTTTTCCTTCTATTTGATATTTAATATGATATAAAGCACCAGCAACTTCTTCGTGCTCTACTTCATCATTAGCTAAAGCAGTACCGCAGCTTGGACAGTAGTTAATAAGATATTTTCCTCTATATATTAAACCTTGATTATAAAGCTCAACAAATACTTCTCTAACAGCATTGCTTAAACCTTCATCAAGAGTAAATCTCTCTCTATCCCAATCGCAAGAACAGCCTATTTTCTCTAATTGCTTTACTATTATAGAGTGATGCTCATTAGCTACTTCCCAAGTTTTTTTAACAAACGCCTCTCTTCCTAAATCATATTTATTTTTGCCTTCAGCTTTTAATCTTCTTTCAACGACATTCTGAGTAGCAATTCCTGCATGGTCAGTACCCGGCATCCATAAAGTGCATTTTCCAAGCATTCTATGGAATCTTATAAGTATATCCTGAAGCGTATTATTGAGTCCATGTCCCATGTGAAGTACGCCTGTAACATTTGGAGGAGGTATGACTATAGAATATGGTTCTTTATTTTTATCCATAACTGCATGAAAAAATCCGCTACTTTTCCAGAAATTATATAATTTGTCTTCAATGTTCTTAGGAGTGTATGCCCCTTCTAAAGTATGTTTCATATTCTTTTTTCCTCCAATGAATCAATATAATAATATTCAAAATTGATATGATATTTTATACTATATGCAATATTTTTCAATTATTAATTTTTATTTATGTGTTATTGCATTTTATTGAAATAATAAAAAATATATTTATAGCATATAAAATTAAATGATATTTTATAATTATTTGAATTATCATAAAAAACTTACTATACTAATATATAATAAATAATTATAAAAAAGAGGATAGCATTATGCTTAAAAAAATATTTATACTTTCTGTTATTACAGCCATTATGGCAATATCATGTAATAATAAAACTGATACAGCTTCATCAGCAGAGCTTCCTGTAATAGATGAAAATACTGAAACAGAATTAGAAGTGTGGGGCTGGAATGTTGCTGCTCGTGCATTAACAGAAATGGCGGATATATTTATGCAAAAATATCCAAAGATAAAAGTAACCGTTCAAGAATTTGGAGGCGTACAGGCTTATGAAAAATATGGAGTTGTATTAGCATCAGGAAAAGAAATACCAGATATAATGCAAATAGAGAGTGATTATGTTCAGACTTATACTGAAACATATCCTCAAAGATTTATGGATTTAAAAAATTATATAGATATAGAAGGCAAAGTAGACCCTTCAAAACTTTCTACTAGTTATGACAGTGAAGGAAGATTGGTTTCTATACCTTGGGATTCTGGTCCGGTGGTAATGTTTTATAGAGAAGATATGTTTAAAGATGCTGGAATTGACCCTAACTCTATAGTAACTTATGATGATTTTATTAAAGCAGGAAAACAGCTTCAGGAAAAATTTCCTAATGTAAAAATGACAGGTTTCCCATACAGCAGAGATGATAATTTGTGGAGATGTTTATTAGTACAAAATGAAGTATATTTTTTAAACGCTCAAGGAGAAATTACTATTTCATCTGATAAAGCTGTAGAAAGCATATCTATGTTAAAAAGATTTATAGATGAAGGCATAGCTATGAATACAGTAAATTGGGATAGTTCTATAATGGCAAATAAAAACGGAGATATAGCTTCATATATAATGGGCGGCTGGTGGGGCGGCACTATAAAAGACCAAATGCCTGAGATGAAAGGTAAATGGAAAATTATGCCTATGCCAGCATATACTGAAGGAGGAGTTAGAGCTTCTTCTTTGGGTGGTTCTGATTTAACTATTACAGCTACTGACCCTATTAAACAAGCTGCGGCAATAGAATTCCTTAAACAAACATTGATGAATGTTGATAATCAGATTATAATGTATGAGAAATATGGGCTATTCCCGTCATATTTGCCTGCTTATGATGACCCAAGATTTTTGAAGTCTGATGATTATTTCGGAGATGAATATAATAATATTTTAGCAAATGTTACAAAAGAAATACCTCAGGTAATATATACTACAAAAGATTATGCTGAAATTAGAAGTGTTTCTATGAGTACTTATGAAGAGGTGTTGAATAATAATGCTGATATAAAACAAGCCTTAGAAAATGCTGCAAATCAAATAAGCAGTTCTACAGGAAGAAAAATAGCAAAATAATGATAATTTTTTATGATAGTATTTTTCAGTTTATGTATTTTGTAATTTATATTGCATAAAAATAGTATGAGTAAAAAATAATTATTAAATTTAATAATTGCTTTTTATATAAAAGGTGATTATAATAAAAGTAGCTAAATAAACAGAAGGAGTGTTGTTATGGCTAAAAAAAAATTTTATAGTTTTTTGTTAGTATTGGTTGTAGTTTTTATGTGGGCTTGTTCTGGCAATAAAGAGGCTGGGCAAACGGCGTCTAAACTTCCAACAATAGATGCTAATACAGAAACAGAGATAACAGTGTGGGGATGGAATGTTGCTGCTAAAGCTTTAATGGAAACAGCAAAGGTGTTCAATGAGAAGTATCCAAAAATAAAAGTAAATGTACAAGAATTTGGATTGGCTCAAAATGTGTACGAAAGGTATGGCGTAATATTGTCTTCAGGAAATGGGGTTCCTGACGTAATTCAGATAGAAAGTGATTATATACAAACTTTTGCTGAAACTTATCCGCAATATTTTTTTGATATGAAAGACTATATAACTATTGACGGGGTAGTGGACCCATCTAAAATTGCTTCAAGTTATGACAGCACAGGTAAATTAGTATCTATACCTTGGGATTCTGGTCCTGTTGTTATGTTCTACAGAGTTGATTTATTTAAAGAAGCAGGAATTGATCCTAATACTATAGTAACTTTCGATGATTATATTGCTGCTGGAAAAAAACTTCAGGCAAAATTTCCTAATGTATATATGACAGGTCTTCCTTTCACTCAGGATGAAAATTTATACAGAGCATTATTAATAGCTAATAAATCATATTATTTAAATGATAAAGGTGAAATAACTGTAGCATCTCAAAAAGCAATAGAAACTCTTCAAATGATAAAAAGACTTATAGATGAGGGTGTTGCTAAAAATGTTGTTAACTGGGACGGTTCTATAGTAGCTAATAAAAACGGTGAAGTTGCTTCATACATAATTGGTGGATGGTGGGGCGGTACTATAAAAGACCAAATGCCTGAAATGAAAGGCAAATGGGGAATTATGCCTATACCAACAGTTAGCCAAGATGCTGTTAGAGCTTCTTCATCTGGAGGTGCTGGACTTTCTATAACTGCTACCGATCCTATTAAACAGGCTGCTGCTTTAGAGTTTATAAAAGAGAGTTTAATGAATGTGGATAATCAAATTATGATGTATGAAAAATTTAGCTTATTCCCTTCTTATCTTCCTGCTTATGATGATGAAAGATTCTTAAAAGCTGATGATTATTTCGGAGATAATTTCAATAAAACATTGGCTGATGTAACTAAGCAAATACCTAATGTTATATATAATTCTGATGACTTTGCTGAAGTTAGAAATACTGTTGTAAGTGTTTATGAAGATGTTATAAATAATAATAAAGATATAGCTTCTTCATTACAAGATGCAGCAAATCAAATAAGTTCTGCTACAGGAAGAACTATAGCTAAATAATTTTTATTATTAAATATTGTTAATAAAAAATGGCCTTAAAAATATACACTATTATATTTTTAAGGCTTTATTATATAAAATATTTTTAAAATAAATCTGTAAGCTTAAAACTGAAAATTATAAATACTAAAAATGTATAAATAAATCTGCTGCTAATTTTATTGTAATTTTGGTTTTCAAAACTAAGTTTAATTTCTATCATATCATCATGTTCAATATCTTCATCAATATCTGCTGACATTGAAAATATATCATCATCATTTGATTGAAATGTATATGTTATAGTATCTCCAAACTTATCATGAATATACATCTCATATCTTTTTGCAAAATCCTTAAAAGTTCCGTAAGTCCCCTCTATGATTGATAATTTCTTTATTTCTTTTTGCAAGTTCTTCTTATCTAATTTAACTAATGCTAATTGCTCTAAAGGCTGCGATAACTGATAATCTTTAAGATGCTTTATCCATTCATTTACAGTTTTATCGTCCATTTCTACAGGGCTTGCTAAACCAACAAAATTATCAGCATCAATTTTTATTTCTTTATTTTCAGAATCTACATATTTATCTTCGCCTAAATATCTAAATGTTGTTATAATTTTTTTGTCTTTATCATATAAGTTCCATATTAAAGTCGATGCAAATTTGTTCATTGAAAAATTATCAATAAAATATTCTCTAAATAAATCATAACTATATATTTCCCCGTCTATTAATATGATGCTTAAAAGATAAGAATTTGCCCTCATAAACTTATGTATTTCTTTTTCTAAATTTTTTATTTCTTCTTTTAAATCTTCATTAATTTTTTTAGGTGTGCTTTTTAATATTTTATTATTTTTTATATCAAAAAAACTTAAAGAATAATCACTATTTAAAATTAATTTATAATCTTTATTAAACTCTCTTTCACCTTTAGAATTAAATCCCAAATTTGGCATACACTTTAATTTAAACTCACTATAGCTAATATTCATTTTTTCAAGCACTTCATCAATAATTTTAGAAGCTTCTTTTTTTATATCTTTTTTCTTTGTAGTAGTATATATTTCATATAACAATTTTAGAGCATATTTATGTTTGATATTAAGTTTTATTAGTGAAAGAAAAAAATTAGAATCGAATTTTAATTCATATATATCTTTTAAAGCTTCATCTCCACCATATATCCCATAAATTAAACAAGCAGCATCTCCTTTATTTTCTAAATAAAACTCTTTAATTTGTTTTACGAATGTTTCTATATCAAGCAAGTTTACTATATCATCAATTCTTTTCAGCCTTATAATATTACTCAAAGATAAATACTCTGAATATATATACTTTATAACTTTAATATTTACTTCTCTTGATTTATCTTTTATTAAAACATTACTTTTATTTATAAACTTAAGTCTCTTATCTTCTTTATAATTATTTTTTATATAATTTTCTGCATCTTCTATAGTTGCAAAATTATCTTCAGAAATTGAAAGCTCTTCTCTAAAATCACTTTCAATTTTTTTTCTTAATTTTACAATTTTTTTATTTTTATCTTTAAGTATTAAATTATATATTTCTTTTGCATTATTATTTGTTATAGTTATATAATTTTCTTTAGGATAAAAAACTTGCATATATACTTTAAGTCTTGTATGTAATTTTTCCTCATCATCGCAAAAAGTACCAACTTCCTGCAAATTATCTAAATTCCAATTTTCTAAAGATTCATAACAATCATACTTATAAGCAAATCTAAATAGTCCCGCTGCAGTTATTAATTTTTGCGTATTCCATTTATCAAGAGGCTGATTAAAACTTTGTGCCATATAAAACATCATATCCATATTTTCTACATTAGATACATTCCAACTATTTAAAGGCTGATTAAATTTCATGCATGAGAAAAATGTCTTTTCCATGTTTACAACATTAGAAGTGTCCCATTTATCAAAAGGCTGATTTAATTTTTCGCATTGCCTAAACAAAGAATCCATATTTGTAACATTAGAAACGTCCCAATCATTAATATTCTGATTAAAAGCATCACAATATGCAAACATACTTGATAAATCTTTAACTTTATTTATATTCCAAGTATTTAAAGGCTGATTAAATCTTTTTGCCCTAATAAACATATTAGACATATCTTCAACATTAGAAGTATCCCATTTATTCAAAGGCTGATTAAAAAATTCACATTCCTGAAACATTCCTCTCATATTTTTAACTTTTGATGTGTTCCAGCTATTTAAAGGCTGATTAAACTCTTTGGCACCGCAAAACATAAAAGCCATATCTTCAACATTAGAAACGTCCCAATTATCCAAAGGCTGATCAAAATTAGAACAATAAGCAAACATATTATTCATACTTCTTACTTTAGATACATTCCAATTACTTAAATCCTGATCAAAATCTATAGGTGAGTATCTTACAAGCATATTATAGCCCATATATGCAAACATCATATCCATATTTGTAACATTAGAAACATCCCAATCTTCTATGCCTTCAAAATCTTTTCTTTTACTTTCATAAAAAAGTTTACTCATATCTGTGATAAGACTTGTATCAACATCATAAAGTTTTATACCATCAGTAAATACTAATTTTTTTAATTCTGTTTTTGTTGTTGGTTTATATTTTTTCATAACTTCTCCTAAAGATAGTTATATAATTTTATCATATATAAAAATTTTTGTGTTTCATAAAAAATTTTAAAATAATTATTAAAATAAATCTGTTAATCTAAAATCCAAAATTATAAATACTAAAAAAGTATAAACAAATCTATTGCTTATTTCCTTTTTAGCTTTTTTAAAATCAATAGTAATATTTACCAAATCATCATATTCAATGTCTTCATCAATTTTTGCAGACATAGTAAAAATATCCCCATTATTTGCTGTAAATGTATATGTTATAGTATCATTATCTGCATCATTGGTATGCATATCATATTTTTTAGCAAATGCCTTAAAAGCTCCGTAGCTTGTATCTATATTTTTTATTTTCTTTATTTCTTTTTTTAGATTATCTTTATTTAATTTTATAGATGTAAATTGATTTATAGGCTGTGATAATCCATTATCTTCGAGCAGTTTTTTCCATTTAGTTATAGTATCCTCGTCCATTTCTATAGGGGTTGCCAAACTTATAAAATTATCAGTATTAATTTTTACTTTTTTATTTTCACAGTTTGAATAGTTTCCATCATTTGTATATATAAAAGTTGTTATAAAGTTCTTATCTTTGTCATATAAGTTCCATATTAAACCAGAACTAAATTTATTCATTAAATAATTGTCAGTAAAAACTTCTTTAAATAAATCGTAGCTTAATATATCACCATCTATTAACATAATATTTAAAATATGCGAACTATAATTAATAAACGTCTCTGCTTCTTTTCCTAATTCTTTTATTTCTTCTTTTAATTTCTCATCAATATTTTGAGGTACTTTTTTTAATTCTTTATTATTTTTTATATCAAATAAACTTAAAGAATAATCATTGTTAACAATTAATTTATAATTTTTATTTAATATTTTTTCACCTTTAGAATTAAATCCAAAATTAGGAGTACATCTTAATCTAAATTCAGTATAGCCAATATTCATTTTTTCAAGTAATTCATTAATCATTTTTGCTGCTTCTTTACGAATTGCACTTTTATTTGTATTTATATATATTCTATATAATAAACTCTGTGCGTATCTGCTTTCTATATTGAAGCTTATCATTGTAAGGAGATTTTTTGATTCAATAGTATAAATTAATTCTGATATTTTCTCTAAAGCTTTATCTCCTCCATACATAGCATAAACAAAAGCAGTAATATCTTCATCTTGATTTTTTAAATAAATCTCTTTAGTAAAATTCACAAATGATTTTAAATCAAGCAAATTAACCATATTATCAATTTTTTCTAATCTTTTAATAGTTTTCTTTAAAGACAAATATTCTGAATATATATATTTTATGAGATTGATATTTACTTCTCTTGATTTATCTTTTATTAATACATGACAATTCTTTATAAACTCAAATTTCTTATCATATTTTTTAGTATTGTAATTTCTTTCAGCATATTTTTCTGCTTTTTCTATAGTTTTGAAATTATAATCATTTGTAACATACGAAAGCTCTGATGAGAAATCAGTTTCAAGTCTTTTTTTCAATCTTACAACTTTTTTATTTTTATCATCTGCAATAAGCTCATATATTTCTTTAACATTAAATTTTGTTATACTTATAATGTCGGCCTTAGGAAAAAATGCCTGCCTATATACTTGAATTCTTGTAGGTAATTTATCTATATCCTTATCATCACAAATTATACTTATAGCTTGTAAACTGTCTAAATTCCAATTTGCTAAAGATTCATAATGATCAAACTTGCGTGCATAGGCAAACAACAACATTACACTAATGACATTTCTTGTATCCCATTTATCAAGAGGCTGATTAAATTCTTCTGTAAAAGCAAACATATGCTCTATATTTGTTACTTTAGACATATTCCAGCTATTTAAAGGCTGATTAAATTTACCGCATGCTCTAAATGCAAATTCCATACTTTCAACATTAGAAGTATCCCATTTATCTAAAGGCTGATTAAAATTTTCACAGTCCGAAAATATATGTTGCATATTTTTCACATTAGATACGTCCCAATCATTAAGAGGCTGATCAAAAGCTTTACAATAACGAAACGTCTTTGATAAATCTTCAACATTAGATACATTCCAATTATTTATATTCTGATTAAATTTCAAAGCCACATTAAACATATTAGACATATCTTTAACATTAGAAACATCCCATTTGTCCAAAGGTTTATTAAATGCTTCACAGTTATGAAACATATCGCTCATATCTTTCACTTTAGATACATTCCAATTATTTAAAGGCTGATTAAACTTTTTAGCACCCAAAAACATGCCAGACATATTTTCCACATTTGAAACGTCCCATTTATTTAAAGGCTGATTAAAATATGTACAACAAGCAAACATATAAATCATGTTTTTCACTTTTGATACATTCCAATTATTTAAATTAGAATTAAACTCTGTCATTGAATATTGTCCCAAAACATTGTAGTCCATATATGCAAACATATAAGCCATATTCTCAACATTAGAAGTATCCCACTCTTCTATGCCTTCAAAATCTTTTCTTTCACTTTTATTAAAAAGGTCGCTCATATCTGTAATAAGACTTGTATCAATATCACTAAGTTTTATACCGTTGTTGGTGAATACTAATCTTTTTAATTCTTCTTTTGTTGTTGGTTTATATTTTTTCATAAATTCTCCTTAATGTTGTTTATATAATTTTATCATATATTAAAAAAGTTGCGTTTTATCAAAAATCAATATTTATTGTTTTCTTATTTAACTTTTTGGTTCTTTTACAAAGTCCGCACTGTGTAAGTCGGGAAAAAGAACAATAAAATTAATAAGTTTTTATTATTTGTGGTGGCTTTGCCCCCACACCCCCACTTCTTTTGTTGGCACAAAGAACCAAAAAGACTGCATTTAATAAAGTATAGCTTTTTATGTATATATAAAATATATATATTATTTTATATATACCAAAGATATAAAGCTAAAGCATTTGCACTTTTTAGTTCTTTTACCAACTCCGCAGAGTATAGCTGCAAGAAAAAGAACAATAAAAAAAATTATGTTTTATAAACAATTTTAAAATAATTATTAAAATAAATCTGTCAATCTAAAATCATGAATCATTAATATTAACAAACTATAAATAAATCTTTTACTTGTCTCTTCTCCATTTTCAAAATAAATATTAATTTTTACTTTATCGCTATAGCTTGTATTAGCATTAACATCTGCAGTTATTAAAAAACTATCCCCATCATCTGACTCAAAGGAATATGATTTAATAACTTTATATCCTACAAAATCTGCATCCATATCATATCTGCTTCCAAAATTCTTAAAAGTAACATAACTTATTTCCACATTTTGAATCTTTTCTATTTCCTTTTGCAAATTATTTTTATCTAATTTTATAAGTGATAATTGTTCTAATGGCTGTGATAATTCATAATCCCCAAGTTGCTTTCTCCATTTAGATATAGTTTCATCATCCATTTCAACAGGACTTGCTAAACCTACAAAACTATTATCATCAATTTTTACTTCTTCATCATTACAGTTTGAATAGCTGCCGTCTCCTGAATATCTAAAGGTTGTTAAAAACTTATAATCTTTATCATACAGATTCCATATTAATGTTGAAGCAAACTTATTCATCATTGCATTATCAACAAAAACATCTTTATAAAAATCATAACTGTATGTTCTGCCTTCTATTAATAAAACACTTAAAAGATGAGAAGTATTTTTTATAAAGTCAGCAACTTCTTTTCTTAGATTTTTTATCTCTTCTTTTAAATTCTCATCAAAGTTTTGAGGAATCTTTTTTAATTCTTTATTATTTTTTATATCAAATAAAGTGAGAGAATAATCACTGTTTAAAATTAATTTATAATCCTTATTTAAAAGCATCTCTCCTTCAGAATTAAATAATAAATTTGAAGAAAATCTTAATTGAAACTCATCATAGTCAATATCCATTTTTTTCATCACTTCGTCAATCAATTTATCAGCTTCATAACGAACTTCAGATTTTTTTGTGCTTGTATATATTTTATATAATAACCTAAGTGCATATTTGCTTTCAATATTTAATTTAATTATTAAAAGAGAAAGTTTTGTATCTTGTTCTTTTTTATATATATTATATAAAGCTTCATCGCCTCCGTATATTCCATAAATAAAAGCAGATGTTTCTTTATTAGTTTCATCATAAATATTTTTAGTAAAATTTATAAATGATTCTTTATCAAGTAAATTAACTATATTATCAACTTGCACTAATTTTTTAACATCTCTTTTAAGAAGCAAATATTCCAAATATATATATTTTAAAACTTTATTATCAACTTCTCTTGATCTATCTTTTATCAACACCTTATAATCATTTATAAAGCTTACCTTTTTATCATCTTTTTTATTATAATTATCTTCAACATACTTTTCTGCTTCTTCTATTGTTTTAAAATTATAATTATTAGTAACCGATGAAAGCTCTTCACTAAACTCGCTTTCTAATCTTTTTTTTAATGACAAAACTTTTTTATTTGTATCTTTTGATATAGCATTATATACTTCTCTTACATTCTCTTTTGTGATAGTTAAATAATCTTTATAAGAACCATAAAATGCTTGAAGATATGCTTTGATTCTTAAAGGCAACTCTTCATATCTGCCAAAGCATAAATTACTCATTTCTGATACTTTACTTAAATCCCAATTTGATAATGAGTCAAAACTATTATAACCTTTGGCAAAGTCAAACATTCCAAACATAGTTTTTAATTTTTTTGTATCCCATTTATCCAAAGGCTGATTAAAAGATTCAGTACCGCGAAACATACATTCCATAGTTTTTACATTGGAAACATTCCAGCTATTTAAAGGCTGATTAAACTTTAAAGCCTCATTAAACATCTCATTCATATTTTCAACCTTTGAAGTATCCCATTTATCGATAGGCTGATTGAATACAAAAGCACTTCTAAACATACCTTCCATAGTTTTTACTTTAGATACGTCCCAATCATTAAGAGGCTGATTAAAATTAACGCATATACTAAACATATAACCCATATCTTCAACTTTACTAATATTCCAATTACTTATATCTTGATTAAAAGCTTTAGCATAATTAAACATAGCCCTCATAGTTGTAACATTAGAAACGTCCCATTTGTCTAAAGGCTGATTAAAACTTTCAGCAACTTGAAACATACCGCTCATATTTGTTACATTGGATACATTCCAACTATTTAAAGGCTGATTGAATTTTTTACAATTATCAAACATTCTAAACATATCCTCAACATTTGAAACGTCCCATTTATCTAAAGGCTGATTAAAATCATTACAATAATAAAACATAAAACTCATATGCTTAACTTTAGATACATTCCATTTGTTAAGATTATGATTAAACTTAGCTTTGGAACGGCTTTCAAAACTATCATAACTCATATATGCAAACATATAAGACATATCTTCAACATTAGAAACGTCCCAATCTTCTATGCCTTCAAAATCTTTTCTGCTGCTTTTATAAAAAAGCTCGCTCATATCTGTTATAAGACTAGTATCTACATCATAGAGTTTTATTCCGTCAGTATATACTAATTTTTCTAATTCTTCTTTTGTTTTTGGTTTATATTTTTTCATAAGTTCCTCCTGAATATGAGTTTACATAATTTTCATTTAGATAGTATATATGATATTAAGTGAATTTCTATAATAAAAAATGATTTTATTTATTATTTTTATAGTTTTCTATATAAAATTAATATGTTTGTTGTGAAATTTAATTATATAAATTTGCAATAGTAAACAATAAAAAATATATGGAGTTTTTTTTACATTTTTAAAATTGATTTTTATGTAAAATGTTATTATAATATATTTATATTAAGTAATAGGAGAATCATTATGATTAGGAAGCTTTTTGTAGGCATCTGTTTGGTATCGGTTACAATTATGATGATGGCTTGTTCAGGAAACAAACCTGCTGAGCAAACTGTAGTTGAACTTCCAACAATAGATGCAAACACTGAAACAGAAATAACTGTTTGGGGTTGGAATGTTGCTGCTAAAGCTTTAATGGAGACAGCAAAAACATTTAATGAAAAATACCCTAAAATAAAAATTAATGTACAAGAATTTGGCGGTCCGCCTCAATTATATGAAAAAGCTGGTGTTGTGTTATCTTCCGGACAGGGAATACCAGATGTAATGCAAATTGAAAGCGATTTTATTCAAACTTATGTAGAAACTTATCCTCAAAGATTTTTAGATATGAAAACTTTAGCTCCAGCTGATTTGGATTCTAAAGTTGACCCTTCAAAAGTACCTACAAGTTATGATTCAGAGGGTAGATTAACTTCAATACCTTGGGATTCTGGTCCAGTTATAGTTTATTATAGAGAAGACCTTTTTAGACAGGCTGGAATAGACCCTGCTGCTATTAAAACTTATGATGATTTAATACAGGCTGGTAAAGATTTACAAGCTAAATTGCCTAATGTTAAGTTAACAGGATTTAGTTTTACTCAAGATGATGGTATATGGAGAACTTTAATGGTTCAAAACAACATATATTATCTTGATACAAATGGAAATATCACTTTATCATCACCTAAAGCTGTAGAAAGTATGCAGTTGGTAAAAAGACTCATAGATGAAGGTTTAGTGTTAAATACAGTAAATTGGGATACAGGAATAAGAGCACATAAAAATGGAGAAATAGCTATAAGCTTTAATGGCGGCTGGTGGGGCGGTACTATGAAAGACCAAATGCCAGAGATGAAAGGAAAATGGAGAGCTATGGAAATGCCTGCTTATACAGAAGGCGGAGTAAGGTCTTCTTCTTTAGGTGGTTCTACTTTAACCGTAACAGCTACTGATCCTATTAAACAGGCTGCTGCTTGGGCTTTTGTAGAGCATTCTTTACTTAATGTAGACAGTCAGCTTTTGATGTATGAAAAATTCGGTTTGTTCCCTTCTTATCTTCCTGCTTATGAAGATGAAAGATTTAAACAGCCTGATCCTTATTTCGGCAATCAAAATTATAATGAATTATTAGGTAATGTTACTAAAAATATACCTCCTGCTATTTATAATTCAGATGATTATTCCGATTTAAGAAATGTAGCTGTTAGTGCTTATGAAGAAATAATAAACAATAATTCCGATATACAAGCAACTTTAGATGCTGCTGCTGAACAGGCAAATAGTATAACTGGAAGACAAATTGTAAAATAATAATAATAATGATATACTTTCTGTATATGATATTTGTTTTATCATATACAGAAATGTAAATTATAAAAATACCCAAGATAAACAATAAGGAAATAAGCATTATGAGAACAAAAAAAAATATCACGCCTTGGCTCTTTATTGCTCCCGCTTTAATATTCATAGTTTGTTTTAGTATATATCCGCTTATAGAAACAATAATTTTAAGCTTTATGACCCAAAATAGAGGGCAGTTGGTTTTTAACGGAATTAATAATTTTAAGAGGCTTTTATCAGATCAGTATTTCTATGTATCTTTAAAAAATTCATTGATATACTTGGTTATACAAGTACCAATAATGACAATGTTAGCTATATTATTATCTTTGGCATTGCATAGAGGAATTACTAAATTAAAAGGTTTATATAGAACAGTATTTTTTATACCGTTTATAGTAGAATCTGTTGCATATAGTTTAATGTTTGTATTATTGTTTCAAGAGAGAGGCGTTGTAAATTTCTTGCTATCTCTATTTAATTTGGGACCTGTTATGTGGCTTACACAAACTTGGCCTGCAAGGATAGTAATAATGCTTATAATGACTTGGAGATGGACTGGTTATAATATGATAATAATATTGGCAGGGCTTCAAGGTATATCTGAAGATTATTATGAAGCTGCAACAATTGACGGGGCTAATGCTTTTCAGCAGTTTATACATATAACAATACCTATGCTTAAACCTGTTATATTATTTTCAACAATACTTTCTACAATAGGTACTCTAAACCTATTCACAGAGCCTTATCTTTTAACAAATGGAGGCCCTAATAATTCTACTATAAGTTTGGGATTATATATATATAGACAGGCTTTCCAATCTATAAACCTAACTTATGCGGCAACTATTTCTGTAGCAATACTTGTAATAGTTGGACTTCTTTCTAGGTTGCAATTAAAAGTAGGAGGGGATAAGAAATGAGAAACTCAAAACAGCAAAAAATTACTAGAATAATTCTTTATATAGTTCTTACAATAGGTATGATAGCTTGTGTTTATCCTTTATTCTTTATGTTAATAGCATCTACAAGAGTATCTGGAGATATTTTCTTGTTTCCGCCTCCTATAACTTTTGGTGATAATTTCTTTGAAAATTTGAAAAATCTTCAAGAGAGAATACCTATATGGAGTGCTTTATTTAATTCATTTAAAATTGCTATTCTTTATACAGTTATAAATTTATTAGTTTGTTCTATGGCAGCTTATTCTATTTCTAAATTTAATTACAAGGGAAGAAATATAGTATTTGTTATAATAATGCTTACTATGATGCTTCCTGCGCATGCTAAATTAGTTCCATTATATAGAATGATGACAACATTAAATATACAAAATACTCATTTAGCTATAATACTTCCGGATATAGCTGGAGCTTTTGGTATATTTTTGATGAGACAAAATTTCCATTCTGTTCCTGATACTCTTATAGAGGCAGCAAGAATAGACGGGGCTAATGAATGGACTATATTTTTGAAAATAGTTATGCCTTTAATGATTCCTGCTTTAACAGCATTGGGTATATATATGTTTGTTGCTCAATGGACTAATTTTACTTGGCCTTTGATAATATTAAACTCTCCTGATAAGTTTACTTTGCCTGTAGCATTAGCTCAGTTGAAAGCTGATACAAGAATAGATTATGGACAAATAATGGTTGGTGCTATGTTTGCTGTTGTTCCTATAATGGCAGTATTCTTAGCATTACAAAAATATTTTATATCTGGTTTAACAGGCGGTGCTGTAAAAGAGTAATGATTTATTAAATTATTAAAGAGAGGCTTTCTTTTAAGTCTCTCTTTTTTTATTGAATTTTTTATAATAAGTTATACAATATTTACATGTAATAAAAATATATTAAGCAAAAATAAAAAAGCTTTTTTGCTTAAATTAATTATTTTTTATAAGGGGTTAATATATGTTTGTAAAGTTCAATAAAGTTTCTTTTTCTTATGACAGCTCTGATAATATATTAAATGATGTTTCTTTTCATATAGATAATACCTGCACAGCTATAGTGGGTGAAAATGGATGCGGAAAAACTACGCTTGCTAAGCTTATAACGGGTATATTAAAACCTAATTCTGGAAGTATAGAGTATTCAAATAAAAATATTATAACTGCTTACTGTAATCAAGAATGTGCTGATTTGCCTGATAATGCTGAAAGTTTATTTTATGATGAAAGTTCATATTCTGGATATTTAACATCAATTTTAAAAATAGATTACAGTTATTTGTATAGATTTAACACTCTTAGTTTTGGAGAGAGGAAAAGACTTCAAATAGCATCATCACTTTATACTAACCCTGATATATTGGTATTAGATGAACCTACAAATCATATTGATAATGAATGCAAAGACATACTTATTAATCTTATAAAAAGACTTGAATGTATTGTTATAATAATTAGTCATGATGTTGATTTTCTTGATGAGTTAGTAAACAAATGCATATTTGTAAGAAACTCTAAATGCAAAATAAGAACAGGCAATTATACTCAATGCAGAGAATACGAAAAAAATGAAGAAGATTATAATTTTAGTTTATATGAAGAGAGTAAAAAGAAAGCTAAAATATTAGAAAATAGATATAAGCAACTTCAAAATGAATCGGATGCTAAAAAAAGCAAATATGGAAGCAAAAGAAATATAGATAAAAAAGATCATGATGCCAAAGGAAAAGTTGATGCAGCAAGACTTACAGGAAAAGATAGAAGACTTGCTACAAAAGCTAAACAGGCGAAAAGTTTATACAATAAAAGTGTATTAGAAACTGAATCTCTATATATAAGAAAAAGAGAAGTTATGGATATGGAGTTTGTGGGAGAAAGATATAAAGGGAAATTTTTATTTTTTTTGGAATCTGGAGAAACTAAGATTAATAATATAGTTCTTAAGCATTCCGAGCTTATAATAAACTCTAACAGCAAAATAGGAATTGAGGGGGTGAATGGGGCAGGTAAAACTACTTTATTAAACTATATAATAGCTACAATGTATAATAATTCTATTAATAAAGAAAAGATTGTGTATATTCCTCAAGATATAGAGAGGGAATATTGGAATAAAACTTTTAATAATATAAAGTCTTTAAATAATGAGGCATTAGGTTTCTTGATGAGTTTTGTTAATAGGCTTGGGAGCAATGCGAAGACTGTAATTAATTCTGTTAATCATAGTCCCGGTGAGATGCGTAAAATAATTCTTGGTATGGCAGTACTTAAAAATCCGTATATTATAATATTAGATGAGCCTACTAATCATCTTGATATAGATTCTATAGAACGTTTGGAAGAGGCTTTAATTTCTTTTAATTGTGCTTTGATTATAGTAAGTCATAATAAAAATTTTTTAAATCGAATAGTTAATATAAAATGGTTAATAAGTAAAGAAGATAATTATAGCAGCTTAACTGTTAACAAATTATCATAATTGTTAAAGATTCATATAATTATATTGACTTTTTGCATATATTGTATTAGATTAATAATTAAGTGTTATATATGCTAATTATATGGATAAAAGGAGTATAATTAGAATTATGAAAAGAATCTTTTTTATTAATATTATATTATTGATGTCTTTATTGTCTTGTAATAAATTAGAAGATGTTTTAGGCATAAATTATGATGATGGATTAACTTATGCAGATTCAGGTTCAGAAAGTAAAACTTTTAAAACAATATCATTCAGCAGTTATGGAACTCAATTATCAGGAAAGTATAAATTTAATAAAGTTCAAGAATATGATAAATTAATTATATATGTTAAAGAAGGTTCAGGATATAAAAAAGAAAGTATAGATTATATAGCTAAAGTTTTTAATGATAATTATGATGAAGAGGTAAGAATTTACGGACATCATACTGATGTAGATAAAAATGGAAAAATTATTATATTATTATTTGAAATTAATTCTAGTTATGAAGGAGCTGTAACTACAGGATATTTTTATGGTGCTGATTTAATATTGGGCTATCATAATGATGCTGAAATACTATATATGGATATAAAAATAGTAAATGAGAACCCTGAATATATGGCAGGAACTATACAGCATGAGTTTCAGCATTTAATTAACTTTAATGTTAATTATATAGAAAATAAAAGAGAAATGTCAACTTGGCTTAATGAAGCATTATCAGAGTCTACTTCTGTATTATTTAGCCCATATACGGTTAATTCCAGAATAAATGAGTTTAATGTTGCAACAAGCGGATACTATTGTTTTTATACTTGGGACCTTCCTTTAAATGTATTTGCAAACTATCCTTCTGCATCAGTATTCATGAATTGGCTTTATAAGAAAAATAATAACAACTCTAGTGTGTTTCAAAGTATAGCAGCAGATTTGTCGGATAATGATTATCAAAGAGTTTTTAATAATGTAGCTTTTACAGGTGCCTCTAGTTGGGATGACTTATTATTTAAATGGCTTGAGGGCGTAAAAAATAAGGAAGTTGCAGGGGCAGAATTAAAAATACAAAATGCAGGATCTTCAATATCACTATTTCCTGGTGCTTTAGTTGCTTATAGCGGAACTTTAACTTCAACTCATGCTAATTTAGTAACAAAAAATTTGAGCGGAGGAATAAACTTAGCTTTGAATAAAGATACATACGTTGGTAATAATCCTACTTCTATAAATATAAAAATTCCTGCTTCGTCGTCTATACAAGCATCAAAAACTTACAAAATGGTTAATGATGATGAACCTTATATTCCTAAATATAGGCATGTATTGTTTAATAAAGATGGTGAGATAAAAAAATATTAACTATCTTTAAATGAAATTTATAAGGAAGTTTGATGAAAAGTGTTTATCAAAAGATGAGGAAATATTCTTGTGTTTTTATTTTTGCTTTTTTCTTTTTGCTTTTTGCTAAGAAAGAGGAAATTACAGGAAATATTAGAATTGTAGGAACTGCTATATTCCCAGAAATAGTTATATCTACAGAGCAGAGAGATTATTATTTTGATAAGAAATTTTTTAATGAATATGCTAAATATGATGGTCAGACGATAACCATAGAAGCTAAAGTAAAAAAAGAAACATTATGGCTTGCCGATAAAAGTAAATCATTTGACAGATATACTATTATGTGGGTTAAAAAGAAAGAATAAGATATATCTAATATAAATGAGATATTAAATTATGAGTTTTTATACAGCACAACTATTTAAATTGTAATGCTTTATCTAAGTTGATTATCATTAAAAAATAATTTACTTTAATAAATACTTTATGCTATAATGCCGAAAATGTAAAGGATACTTTATCATATAATTTTGTATAGTTTTAATATATTTGTTTATAGTATATAATAAAGTAATAAGGTTTAATAAATTATGAATTATATTTTTCATAGCGTAATTATAGAATTAGGTGTATCTACAACAGCAGCTGTTATAGCGTTTGTTGCTATAATAGTGCATTTTTATATATTTTTCAAATTATACCAGGAAACTCAGCTTACAGCATTGTTTCTCTCTATACTTTGTTTTATTTTTACAGCTTCTGAAACAGTAAATATTATAGTTTCGCTTTCAACGCAAAATACGCAATTATCTCTTACAATGTATAAAATAGAACAAATAGCTGTATCATTAACTATTTTGCCATGGATTAGATATGCAAAAACAACATTAAAATTGAATGATAGATTGCATTATTTCTTGGATAAAGCAGAAAGTGTAGCAATATTTATATTTATGTTAATATTGGTTATTGCTTTAATATATTCTCAATTATTTGTATCTACAACAGAGGTTCTTTCTACATTAAATAATTCTGCAGTTAATAGTGTTAAAATTAGAGGGGCTACAGGACCTATATATATTTTTAGGGATTTTCTTTTCTCAATTTACAGCATAACAATAATATGTATGCTGCTTTATGAAATATTTGTTAATAAAGTCTATAAAGTTAATATAGGAACATTAGTATTATTTTCTTTGATAACACTTGCTTTTTTTGATGATTTTAATGGTATTTCCAGCTACTCAAATTATTATAGTAATTATTTGTTGTTTCCAGAATTTTCTTTTTCTCGATTTTCTTTAATTTATATGATTTTTAATATTTTTTCTGTTTATGGTTATATTGTTAACTTTATTAATACGGTTTATAAAAAATCGGATACAAAACAATATGATTTGGAATCAATTAAGGCACAAGATACTGTTATTATTAACACTGCTATTAATACTTCATCAAAATTGCTTGAATTAAAAGAAAATTTTTATAGCCTTATAGGTACATTGGTAGAGAAAGTAAAGAATACAAATATATCTGTTAATAATCTAAAAACAGAAATAGGTAAAATAATAGATAATACTAATGAGTTTATTACTATAGAAAATTTCCAAGTAAATGATGGTAATACAAATATAGAAAAAATAGAGCAGCTTATAGAAACTTATCCTAATTTACAAGTTAGCTCAGAAATGCAAAAAAATATGCTTGAAGAGTATATTAATGTATTACAAGAATCTGTAAAAGAAGTTTATGTATTGCAATCAGAGAGTGTTAATATATTAATAAGCTTTGAAGAGTTTCAATCTAATATAGAAAAAGAAAGAAATAATATAATAAAAATATTAGATAAGACTTTGGTATTTAACCAATTATCTTTTCAAATAAATAAGATATTATCATTTATGACAAATATGCAAGATAAGGTAAAAACTCTTTCTATTAATTCCAGCATACAAGCTTCTAAATCTGGTGAATGGTATCATAACTTTAATGTTGTTTCTAAAGAAGTTTCTGAGTTAGTTGTAGAAACAGGAAATATTACTAAAAATATGCAAGAGCTTTTATTTCAGATAGAAGAGATTTTTAAGAGGTATAATTATGCAAGTAACAGCATAAAAGCTGGTACTATGGAATTGCTTCGTGAAATTTCTTCTAATTATAATAAATTGGTAAAATTTAATAATACTATGGAAAGGCAAAATGATTACAATATTAATATTATAAAAAGTACAGATAAAATGTATAATTCTATATCTGATATGAGTACTATTATTGTTAATGAAGAAAATGATTTTATGAATATAAAAACGAAAATAGAAGAGTTTAATGATTATATATCAGATATATCACATAAGGCTAATGAGCAAAATATTGATATAAAAAATATTATGAGAGATATGAATAAATTGCTTGCTACAAGCGAAGATTTTGAAGATATAACAAATAAACTTGATGATGAAACTAAAAAATTATTAGAATATTCAGATAATCTTAAAAATGTTATTAATGAATATTCTAAAGTAATATAAGGGCATAGAATATATGAATATATTAACTAATTTTATACCAGGATATAGTGTTTCTATTATAGAATTATTAGTACCTATTATTGGTACTTCTATGGTTTTTATATTTATTATGCTTTATACTATTTTAGTTATAAAAACTAAACAGACCACTTATATTATAGTAGCTTCAGCACTTTTGCTTCTGCTTTTATATAATATAATATCTTTTATTATAATATTTTTAGGCATGTCTGGTAATGATGTTGTACTGGCTTCAAACTTGTATGTAATTAATCATATTATATTTTTGTTTATTATTGTTTTACTTCCAATTAATAATAGATTTTTCTTAAAGAATGAACGGTTTGTTAGAAATATTAGTAATTTAATTATCTTTGTTACTATTTTGATTGTAGTTTCTTTTATAATTTTTAGTGTAGTAAATAAAAATACATTCTTTAGCACAACATTAAGAACTTACCCAGATAAAGCTTTTACTGTTTTAGGTAATGGTAATTTTTTTGTTTACCTCACTTACTTAAGTTTAATCATATATGCTATGGCTTTTGTGCCTATGGTAATTGATATATTTTTGGGAAACAGTATAGTTGGAAATAGCATTATTATAATTTCTAATCTTTTGTCTTTTGTTCTTGTAATTACTAATATAGAGATTTTTAATATAAGAAAGGATATTTATTTTGATAAATTAGATTTGGCTGTTATATTGTCTTATTTAATTAGTTCTGTTGCTGTATTTTCTTCTTTTACGAGGAATGCTTTGGAATCTATAAGAAGAGACAGCATATTAAATAATAGATTAAAATCGAATTTAAATATTATTACCAATATAAATGATATATCAGAGAAATTAAATACAGTTGATAGAGATTTTATGGATTCTTCCATGTTTGTTTTAGAGGTGGATAAAGAAAATAAAGATGCTTTAAATATAATAGAAACTAAAATAAATACGGTTATAGATTCAAAAAATGCATTAGGAGATACAAAAGAGAGCAAGAAGCATCTTATTAGAGATGGTATAAAATTTACTAACACTATATTTACTTTTTTTGATAAATATAAAAATCAAATGCAAGAGCATTTTAGAGCTTTATCTCAGACTATGTCTAATATGAATGTCTCTAATTTATCTTATGAGCAGATTTATTCTCTCAATAATGATTTAAAAGAGATTAGAAATAATATTGAAGAAAATACTAATAATACAATAGTTAATATAAAAAAGCATTTTGAAAGTTTTAAAGATGTAAATAAAATAACAGAAGATATATATGATACTATAGAATATATAAAAAATATGACTAATAAGACTAATTTACTTTCTATTAATGCTGGTATACAGGCGTCTAAGGCGGGTATTTTAGGTAAGAGTTTTTCTGTTGTATCTAAGGAGATAGGGGTGTTATCTTTTGAAATTTCAAAGGGTACTGCATCTATAGAGAGTATGTTAACCGATATATTTAGCGGGGTTGTTTTAATAGAGAACTCTTCTTTCTATATAGATGAACATTGTAAAAATATAGAAAATGAAACTAAAAAAATTATTGAAAAGATTGATGTTTATAGCAAAAATATAGAAGAGAGTATGAGCAAAATTTCTACAGAATTTGAAAATTTCAAATTATTAGAAAAGTATAATGATGCTATGCATAAGATTGTAGAAGAGCAAGGCGATATAGTATCTTCTGTAAGAGAAAATATTGTAGCTATGCTTGATATTCAAAATAGTTTGAACTTGAAGATAGATTCACAAGGGGCTGATATAATTAAAATTTTGGGTAATTTTAGCAGAATTATAGAAGTGAAAGATGAGCTTAATGACGTCATAAAGAAAATAGGTAATTATTCATCTCTTTCGCATACTTATATAGAAAATCTTTCAAATATAATAAGTACTCATAGGGGAAAGAGCAGTATGGCTTTTAAACCTATAATAAATTTGTTAAAAAAATAGTATATGTTTAATAATATTGATATAGTTATAATAATATTTTTAGCATTTATATTTATTTATGGTTTTTACAGAGGTATTATATCAATTACAATACCAGTAATAGCAATAATATCTACTTTTATTATAGCACCAATTATATATAATCATGCTTCTAAATATTTTGACCATTCTATTATATTAAAAATAGTATCATTTCTTATAAGTTATTCTGTTATAAGAATAATACTTTCAAAAGCGGCAGACAGTATAAAAAAAGTTTTGAAAATAATATTTTTATCTTGGGTAGATAGGCTTCTTGGAGGTATAGTACTGCTTTTTATAGTATCTCTTATAATTTCTATTATATCATATTTTGTACTCAATATGACGGAATATAATTATATTGTATATAACTCAAGGGTTCTAATGTTTATATATAACATATTTAATACTAATAATTATATGAATAATTTTGTATAGATTTTTTTATTCTGTTAATTTTCTTACCCATCTTTCTTTTTTTAGCATTATAATACCTATTACTATTTTTACAAAATCAGTTAACTTAGCTATTCCAAACATGGCAACAGGTCCTACAGAAGTAAATTTTGCAAGTATCAAAGCCAAAGGTGCAAACATAAGCAAAGATACAGGTACATCTACTGCAAAACCAAATACTGTATCTCCTCCAGCTCTTGAAATAGCAAATTGAGCATTTAAGTAAGTCCAAACAGGCATATATGATGCTATTAATATTACCAAACTTCTCGTTATGCTTTGTGCATCAGCAGTAAGCTTTGAGAATATGAAAGGTATTAATAATGTTGAAGACATTTGTACGAGTCCAACTACAATTCCCGCTATAACAGAACCATTTAATATCCACCTTGCTTTATTTTTTGCATCTTCAAGTTCACCTCTTCCAAGTGTTCCTCCAACAACGACCATAGTAGATACAAATATTCCTTGAAATACCAAATAAAATATATTAGCTATAGTAAAACCAGAAGCCATACCAGCAACGGTTTCAGCTCCTCCTCTGCTGTTATAAAGTGCTGTCATAAACATTTCACTTAGCCCCCAGCTTATTTCGCTTAAAAAAATTAAACTTGATTTTCTAAGCATAGAGTAAAATACAATTAGTTTGACTTTTAAAATTTCTCTAGTTCTTACATAAAATTTTTCTTTATGCAATTTTATGTATACTATAAATAAAATCATTTCTATTATTCTTGCGATAAGAGTAGCAATAGCAGCTCCAGTTTCTTCAAGTCTTGGAGCTCCAAAGTTACCGTATATTAGAATATAGTTTCCAATAGTATTGCAGAATGTAGCTATTACTGATATTATAAGCGGTATATGCGGTTTACCTATTTCTCTATAAGAAGTACCTATTGCCCCTGAAATAGATATTGGTATAAAAGTGAATGCTATTATGCTCATATATTTTGTGCTTGAAGCTAATATTGCCTCTTGAGAGTTATTTCCATTTGTCATTAAACGCATGAATATTTCAGGGTTTATAAGCATTAATACCATATATATAGCAGATATAGTGAAAGGAAGTATTACTTTAAATCTAAAAGCCTGCTGCATACCTTCTTTGTTGTCAGCACCGGCATTTTGCGCCATATATATTCCGCCGGCACCATAACAAGTATTTAGCATTACTAAATATATAAAATTAAGTTGATTTGATACATTTACGGCAGCCATTTTTATATCACCTAATTCTGCCACCATGAAATTATCTATTAATGACACCATTCCCATTATAAGCTGCTGAAGCATTACAGGCACAGCAATAGAAATGCATAATTTGTAGAAATCAAAATTTCCAAATAATTTGTTTTTATTCAAATAATTATCATTCATTTTTGTATATCCAAGAAGCTATACGTATTTTTAATCTGAATAATTATATATTATAGCTTCATCATTTGTCAATATAATATTAAAATTAATTTTGTTTATTTGATAATATTTTAGATTTTTTATTAATTATGAATAATACAATTAATTAGATATTATAATATTTGTTTATTTTTTATGAATATGATATTTTTAATTTTTGTTAAAAGGTTTGAAATAGTTTATTTTTTTGCCTATATATAAAAAATCATAATTATTTTTATAACTTCAATATAAATTTGTGGTTTTTGTTGATGTATACTACAATATAAAAACATATAAAAAATTAAGGAGATGAATTATGATGAAAAAAATCATATTTCTAATAATTATACTGTCATTATTTATATTCTCATGTTCATCTAAATCATCTGGAGAAAGCGACAGTATAGTTATATCGCTTGGAGGAGAAGTTGCAACAATAGATCCGCATCTTAATACAGCGAGCGCTGGAACTGTATATATAAGGCATTTTTTTGAAGGTCTTATGAAAAAAGATAAAGACGGAAATTTAGTAGGAGGTATTGCTGAAAACTATAAAATGAGCGAAGACGGCCTTACCTATACATTTTATTTAAGAACTAATGCAAAATGGTCAGATGGGAAGCCTGTTACAGCAGAAGACTTCGTTTATAGTTATAGAAGATTTGTTGATCCTAAAACGGCTGCACCTTATGCCTCTCTTATGGCACCAATAAAAAATGCATTGAAAATATTTAGAGGAGAAATAGCGGCAGATGAATTAGGAATTAAAAAAATAGACGATTACACTATAGAAATAACATTAGAAAACCCTACAGCATATTTTTTAGAACTTGCTGATATGTTTTTACCTGTGAGAAAAGATATTATAGAGCAATATGGAGACACTTGGGTAGGAAGTCCTGAAAGTTACATAGGAAATGGTCCTTATAAAATGACTGAAAGAATTAGAGATGATAAAATAGTTATGGAAATTAATACTAACTATTATGATAAAGATAAATTAGTTGCTAAACAAATTACTGTTTCAATGATGGCTGATAAAAATACTGCATTAGCTGCTTTAAAAAACGGTCAGGTGCATTTCTCTACTTTAGTGCCTGCTCAGGAAATAGATAATCTAAAAAGTGAAGATTTAATAGTGATGAATCAGGCTTATGGAACTACATTCTTTGAAATTAATTTAACAAATGAAGCTTTTACTGATTCAAGAGTAAGAAGAGCGTTAGCATTGGCTATTGATAGAAATTATATAGTTGATTCTATTAACAAATCAGGGCAATTACCTGCAGGAGCTTTTGTTCCTCCTTTAATAAGTGATTATGAGGGAGAGTTTAGAGCAAACGGCGGGGATTATATAAGTGTAAAAAGTGATGATTATCAAAAAAATATAGAAGAAGCTAAAAGACTAATGGCTGAAGCAGGTTATCCTAATGGAGAAAATTATCCTGTGATAGAAGTTTTAGTAGCTAATGATGGAAATGTTGTTATGGTTGAAGCTATACAGCAGATGTGGAAAAATATAGGAGTAGATACTGTTATAGTACCTAGGGAATGGTCTGTTATACTTCAGAGTTTTAGAGATTTAAGCTATCAGATGGTTTTAAGCGGCTGGACTGGAGATTATAATGATCCTATGACTATGCTTGAATTGTACCTAAGTTATGCTCCAAGTAATCCTGGCTACAATAATCCTCAATATGATAAACTTATTGAAAGCTCTAAATTAATAGTTGATCCTAAAGAGAGAATGAAAACTCTTCATGATGCCGAAGCTATACTTATGTATGATATGCCTATAATACCAATACATTATAGGTCTAATGTTTTAATGGTATCTAAACAGCTTAAAGATTATAAATTAGACCCTTTAGGCAAATATAGATTTCATTATTCTTATTTAGAAAAATAATAGTATATAGCTAAATAACTATATTTTTATATATAGGGTTTTGTTTCTGCCTGCTAAGATGCATGCTTAAACAAGACCCTATTTATTTTATCTGTATAAAATAATCTATATTCTCGTATGCGTTTTAAGAAAAATATCACTTTTATCAAAAGCATATAAAATCACTTATACTTTTAAGAAAAAGCATACACTAAAGGCTAAAAAGTTTTGGCTAAGTTTATGCTGCGATAGAAAGAAGTATCTTTATGAGAGTGAGTTTATGTGAAAAATTAATAAAATAAAAAGTTATATGGTAAAAGATAGTTTATATATGAAATTTCTAAGTTTTGAATTAAATAAATACGGCATTTTTAAATTTTTAATGTTGGATTAAATTGAAAAATTAGCATAATAAATTTATAAATAGTTAACAAAATAACTATGCCAAAATAAAATACAAATAAAAAAATGGTATCGATAACAATAAAAAAATTCATAAAAATACGTTAAAATGTTTTAAATGTATAATAATTTTTATAAAAAATTGAATTATAACAGAAATAATAAAACAATATAATTTAATATTTTAATAGTATATTGAGGGATTATGAAAAATTTACTATACTTTTAATATATATCTTTTAATTGGATGTTAAAATGTCAGCAAAAACTAAACTTTCTTTAAATCAAATGTCTTATAAGAATAAAGAGAAAATGTTAGCTTATATACTTTTAAGTCCTGTATTAATCATATATATAGTGTTTATTTTCTATCCAGTTATTAATGGTATGATTAATGCATTTACAGATTTTAGTATATACAATAACAATCCTCGTTTTGTATTCTTAGATAATTTTAAAGAGTTATTATCAAGTCCAGATTTTTTTGTGATTTTGATAAGAACTATTGTGTTTGTAGCTATAACGGTAGCTATACAGTATGTGTTAGGATTAGCATTTGCTCTTTTACTTTCATTAGAGCTTCCTGGTACAGTTTGGCTTAGAAATTTTGCGATGCTTCCTTGGGTATTGCCTATGACAGCGGCAGTTTTATCATTTAACTGGATATTCCAAGCAGATTATGGTCTTTTAAATATATTTTTGAGAGCTATAGGAAAGCCTGAATTAGTTAAATATTGGTTTGGAGATATTAATTTAGCTTTTCCTGCTGTAATTATAATACACGTATGGAGAAACGTACCTTTTTACGGACTTGTTTTGTATGCGGGGTTGAAAGGAATACCTAAAGATTTGTATGAAGCAGCAGATTTAGATGGTGCTTCAAAATGGCAGTTTTTTCAGAGAATAATTCTTCCTTTAATAAAGAAACAATCTATAGTTGTTATACTTTTACATATATTATTCACATTTAATAACACAGATATCATATTATTAGCTACAGGCGGCGGACCGGTTGGTATAACAAATGTAATGGCTGTTAATACTTATAATTTAATTTGGAATCAATACAGATTTGGTGTAGGTACTGCTTCAGCTGTAATTATGTTTATAATACTTATACCTGTAACTTTAATATCTTTACGTTCTTCAAATAAAGAATAATTAAAAACGGAGTGCTTATTTATGAACAAGAAAAAAGTAATTTTATTATCAGAATATGCTGCCTTAATACTTTATTATTTAATATTTTTTATACCTGTGCTATGGGTATTCTATTCATCTTTTAGATTAGATACTGCATTATTTTCAGGTAAAATATTTCAAAATGACGGCGGTCTAACTTTAAAGCATTATAAAGATGTATTATTTCCGGGAGCAGATGCAGGCTCCAATTTCCCTATATACACCTTTAACTCTTTTAAAATAGCATTTATAGCTGTATTAGTAGTTGTTTTTGTAGGGCTTACAGGTGCTTATGTACTTTCAAGATATAGAATGAAATATAAAAATGCTTTAATGCTTACTTTAATGTCATCACAGATGTTTCCGGGGGTATTGGTATTATTATCATTATTTTCATTCTTTTATAAATTAAATTTAACAGATTCTATATTTGCTATAGCCTTAGGTCATGCTATAGGTGGAATACCTTTTGCTTTGATGATGATGAAAAGTTACATAGATGCTATTCCTGTAGAGCTTGATGAATCTGGAAGAATAGATGGTCTTAGTGCTTCTGGTATATTATTTAGAATAATATTGCCTTTGGCTGCTCCTGGTATAGCGGTTGCTGCCTTTTATGCTTTTATGGCTTCTTGGGGAGACTATATGTATTCTTTAGTTCTTTCTACAAGTTTGCATTCTACTACTTTGCCTTTAGGTTTGGCAAGATACTTCTCTTCACAGCAAATTAAGTGGGGATTAATTAATGCTGCTACTATAGTGAGCATACTACCTACTGTTGTAATATTTGCTATGCTTCAAAGACAAGTTGTATCAGGTCTTACAAGCGGAGCCGTTAAGGGATAATGGTTTTATTAATCAGAAAATAATGTTTATAATTATATTAATTTATGAATAAGAAATATTTATTTACTAATATAGCAAAAAATAAGGAGTAAAAAATGAAAAAAATATTCAAATTATTAGTTTTACTTACAGCAGTATTAGCATTATTTGCCTGCTCTAAAAAAGAGGCTGCTTCAAGTAATGAAATAGTTCAGTGGTCTCAGTTTTTAGACCCTACTATACCATTGTACAAAGTAAAAAAACCAGTGTATGATGAATACCTTAAAAACAATCCTATGCCTATGCCTTTCGCTCAAGATACAGGTCCTGCTTTGTATAGAGAAAGAGCTCAAAGATATTTACTTCAAGGAAAATCTGGTTATCCTGACCTTTTGGAAGGAACTTTAGAACAAGTTTATAGTTATATAGCAGCTGGAATGGCAGCACCTATTGAAGACTTGTTTAATAATGATCCTGATAAAGATATTTTTGCTAAATCTCTTGTAGATGCATTTACTATTGACGGACACATGTATGCTTTCCCTAATGTTGCTAATGTTCGTTTATTAATCTACAGAAAAGATTTGCTTCAAAAATATAATCTTAATGTTCCTGCTACTTGGGCTGATTTAATTAATGTTGCTAAAACTATAAAAGAGAAAGAGTGAATAAACGGATTTATGTTTACTACACAAACTAAAGAAGTAAGAGCTTTCCAAGAGTTTATGAGTTTTTATTATACTTTAGCTAATAATATTTATGAAGTAAAAGATGGAAAAGCTACCTATGTTGCAGATAAAGCCAATTTTGAAAAAGTTCTTCAATTATATAAAGATTTGTTTACAGTTGCTATAGACCCTAATTCTAAAGGTCAGGATTGGAAAGCTGTAGATTATGGTATAACTGGAGGACAGGTTGCTATGGTTACAGATGGTCCTTGGATTTGGGAGCACATGACTGAAGATCCTGCAAGAGGAACTATTATATCTAATTTAGGTGTAGCTCCTATACCAGTACCAGTTGCTGGTCAGCCAAGCGGTACTTATATGGAAGTTAAGGGGTATGTTATAAATCCATATAGTGCTCAGGAAAAAAGAGAGAATGTTTATAATGCTGTAAAAATGTTGGTAGATAAGCCTTTTATAGAATTAGAAGTTAAATATTCTTCTGCTCCTTCTATAAGAAGCGATATTAAAAGTGAAACTGAATTCGGTCAGGCTTTCTCTGACAACTTAGATACAGGAAAAGTGTTAGAGTTTATAAACTGGGATATACCTCAAAATTATATAATAGATGCTATACAAAGTGTTATATATGAAAGAGCTACACCTCAGGAAGCAGCTAATACTTTAGATAAACAGTTAAAAGATTATGAATCTCAAGCTGTTGTACAACAAGAAAATTAATATAAAGTAAAAATATAAAATATCCAGCAATAATATTATTATTAATGGTTAAGAAATTGTTGGATATTTTTTTAATATATGATTAATATTTTATTAAAGGAAAAATTAGAATGGCAAAGATAACATTTATTGGAGCTGGAAGTACTATATTTGCAAAAAATGTTTTGGGCGATTGTATGCTTACAGAAAGTTTATGGGATAGTGAGATAGCTTTATATGACATAGATGCTGTTAGATTAAAAGAATCTGGCGATATGCTTGAGGCTATGAACAAAAAAATAAATAATGGAAGAGCTAAAATCACTTCATATTGCGGGGTTGAAAAAAGAAAAGATGCTATAAAGAACGCTGATTTTATAGTTACTGCAATACAAGTTGGAGGATATGACCCTTGCACTATTACCGATTTTGAAATACCTAAAAAGTATGGTCTTAGACAAACTATTGCTGATACGCTTGGAATAGGGGGGATATTTAGAACTTTAAGAACATTACCTGTTTTTGAAGACATAGCAAGAGATATAGAAGAATATGCTCCTAATGCTTGGCTTTTGAACTATGTCAATCCTATGGCTATGATTACTGGTTTTATGCTAAGATATACTGGTGTAAAGACTGTAGGTTTATGTCATAGTGTTCAGGTATGTTCAAAAGATTTATTAGAAAGTTTGGGTATGGAAGATAAAGTAGAAGGCAGAAAAGATTTTATTGCTGGAATAAACCATATGGCTTGGCTTCTTGATATAAGAGATAAAAACGGAAAAGATTTATATCCTGAAATTAAAAAAAGGGTAGCTGAAAAAACTGAAAAGCATAAAGATATGGTAAGATTTGAGTATATCAAGAAACTCGGATACTACTGTACAGAATCAAGTGAGCATAATGCAGAATATAATCCTTTTTTTATAAAAAGCAAATATCCTGAATTGATTGATAAATTTAATATACCTTTGGACGAATATCCAAGAAGATGTATTAAACAAATAGAAGACTGGAAAAGAGACAGTCAGAATCTTTTAGACGGAGAATTTTTAAATCATAAACGTTCAAAAGAATATGGTTCTTTTATAATGAATGCAATATTAACTAATGAGCCTTATAAAATTGGAGGCAACATAATCAATAATGGCGTTATAGAAAATTTAGACAGAGATGCTTGTGTAGAGGTGCCTTGTTTAGTGGACTCTAACGGTATACAGCCTACTTATGTTGGTAAATTGCCTGTTCAATTAGCTGCTATGAATATGACTAATGTAAATGTTCAGCTTATTACAATAGAAGCTCATGTAACTAAAAAATTAGAGCATATATATCATGCTGCTATGCTTGACCCTCATACTGCTTCTGAATTGTCTATAGATGATATAGTGGCATTATGTGATGACCTTATAAAAGAGCATGGAAATTGGCTTCCTAAATATAAATAAATATTATATATAAAGTAAAAAAGAGGGGGGATATATTCCCTCCTTTTTTTATATAGAATGTAAATAGCGTTATATTTATTTTTTTAGTTTATCTCTATGGCTTCTATAAATTATTATAGGCATATCTCCTGTTATTAGTTTTTCTTCTTTCATTCCTAAATATGATTCCTTAGAGCTTTGAGTTTTTACTACATCTTTATCTTGCTTTAATACATAAGCTGAGAATTTTTTGCCTATAAAGTTTACTATATTTTTTATTATTGGTATATTTACAACTTTTTGATAAAATCTAATATAAACAACAGTGTTTTCATCATCAACAGGAGCAAATGCTGCAAATACTCTCATCTTTTCAAATATGTAATTTTGCCAAATATTAGGAAAATAAAAATATAAAAAATATTTAAAATCTTCTTTTTTCATTTCAGAAGCACTTAATGCTTTTTGTCCGTTATCAATAACATTATTTACATAAAACTTTAATGTATTAGTATCTTCATTTAGTTCAACTAATGGACCATTAACTACTGTTTTATTTCCTTTGCCTATTGTATTATAATGAACAAAGGCTACATGAACTACATCGAGCTGATTTTCTATGCATCTTGTATAATGATTATGCCACTCATCTCTTATTGTAGAATAAGAAAACTTTTTATCTTTTAAATCATCTGGAAACATTATTTTATCATTAATTTTATCTTTATCTCCATACCATAACCATATTAAGCCATAAAGCTCTCTCACTTCATAGCTTTCAACAAAAAATCTTTCATCAACTTTAGTATTTTTTCCATTAGCAGGAATCATTACAACTTTGCCGTTTTTATTAAATTGAAAACCATGAAAAGGACAAGCTATATTGTTTCCGCATACTTTTCCAGAGGATAATGAAGCCCCCCTATGACAGCATTTATCTTCTATACAGCATATATTATTATTTTCATCTCTCCAGAACACTAGATTTTTATTTAATCTTTTAGCGAAGAGCGGTTTATTTTTCTTTACTTCTTTAGAGTCTAAGACTCCATACCACATATTGTATATCATATGTTTATCCTTAATTTAATATCAACATTTCATAATTATATACCTTTATTTTAATAAATAAACATTTTATAAGATGAATTTTATAATAAATTATAGATGTATTATTAATTTTTTTGTTGATTATAAGTTGTAAAAATATATTAAGAATTTTTTATTTTGTATATTTTTATGTTTTTATTATTTGCGGGGACTAGCCCCCACACCCCCAGTTCTTTTGTTGCCACAAAGAACCAAAAAGGCTATTTTTTAGCTAAAATATACACTTTATTTTATATATTTCAAATAAAACTTAATAATATAAAATTGATAAAATATGGTTATTTATTATATGTAAACATTTTATGTATGTTTTTTATTCTAATAAGTAAATATTTTATAATTTAAAATTTATAAAAATTACTACAATTATAATCTTTTATATGCTTGTTATTAATATTTTTTAATATATAATACTATAGAAAATAATTCAGTTTTTCAATTTTTTTAATAAATTAATTTAAGGAAATAATAATATGGCTTTATCTATAGGAATTGTAGGACTTCCAAACGTAGGAAAATCAACACTTTTTAATGCACTAACAAATGCTCATGCAGAGGCAGCTAATTATCCGTTTTGTACTATAGATAAAAATGAAGCCACTGCCATAATAAAAGATGAAAGAGTAGATAAATTAGCAAATCTTTTTAAATCAAAAAAGAAAGTTTATAACACTACTACATTTGTTGATATAGCAGGACTTGTAAAGGGAGCTTCTAAAGGGGAGGGGCTTGGCAACAAATTCCTTTCACATATTAGAGAAGTTAATGCTGTGCTTCATGTTGTGAGAGTATTTGAAGATGGAAACATTACTCATATAGGAGAAGTTGATCCATTAAGAGATTTAGACATTATATTAACAGAGCTTATGCTTGCAGACATTGAAACGCTTAATGCAAGAATGGAAAGACAAAAAAAGGTTGCTAAAGGAAGCAAAGCAAAAGCAGTAGAAGAAGAGATTGCATTGCTTGAAAAAATACTTCCAGAGTTAAACAATTTTAAGCCAATATTTAGTTTAGATTTAACTGATTCAGAAAAAGATATATTAAAACCATTATTTTTATTAACATCAAAAAGCATGATGATAGGGGCTAACTTATCAGAAAATGAATTAGCTAACCCAGAAAAAAATTCTCATTATGTAACACTTCAAAATTATGCCAAAGAAAGAAATATAGAGCTTATACCTTTCAGTGCTAAAATAGAAGCAGACTTACAGGATTTGGATGAAGAGGAGAGATTAAGTTATTTAGCAGATTTAGGAGTTAAAGAATCTGGAGTAGAGAGATTAACTAAAGCAGGACATAAATTATTAAAGCTTTTAACATTCCTTACTTCTGGAGAAGATGAAACAAGGGCTTGGACTGTGAGAGAAGGTGCTTATGCTCCAGAGGCTGCTGGGGTTATACACAGTGATTTTGAGAGGGGATTTATTAGTGCTGAGGTTATTAACTGTGATAAACTTTTGGAGCTTGGAAGTTTTGTTAAGGCTAAAGAGGCTGGTGCTATTAGGCTTGAGGGAAAGCAGTATCTTATGCAAGAGGGTGATGTTGTAACTTTTAGGTTCAATGTTTAATTTTCTTTATATAAGACTTTAAAGAATTTAATTCCAAATAAAAAATAAGATATGAAATAAGAATATCAAAAAAATAATAAAATGAAACCGAATTTTGAAGCTAAATATATCAAATTATATGTACTTTCATCGTTTATAGGTGCTACAGTTGGTTTTATAGTGTCTTTTTATAGAATGATATTATATAGACTAAGCATTAATGTTTTTTATGTTTCAAATTTTATTCTTAGCAAATGGTATTATCCTATAATAATGTTTATAGTTTTAATTTCTCTTGGTTCTCTTATAGGGCTTATATTAAGGCATTATCCTCAAATAAGAGGTGCAGGAGTTCCTCAAATAAATTATTACCTATCTCTTAATGAACCTAAAAATATTGTTGTTGAAATAATATTAAAACTTTTTGGAAGTATGATATCTTTTGCAAGCGGACTTTCACTCGGTAGGGCTGGTCCTTCTATGCATATAGGCACACTTGTTGGGCTTTTTTATCATAAACATTTTTACACTCATATATCTAAATATAGAAGATATCTTATAATAGCCGGTGCTTGTGCTGGTATGACAGCTACTTTTAGTGCACCATTTACAGGAATTGCTTTCTCTTTTGAAGAGCTTAAAGAAAATAAAAATCATATAGTTTTTGTTTGTATAGCACTCTCTTCAATATTTTCTATACTTGTAATAGAGCATATTTTAGGTCAATCTATGATACTTAATTTTAATTTGCCAAGAATACTTGAAGTAAGACATTATATATCTTTACTTCCTTTGGGTTTAATATGCGGACTTCTTGCTTCTTTTCAAAATATACTTATGAATACATTTAGTAAATTTTATCAGAATATTAAAAATGACATACTTCGTCCCGTGCCTGCTTTTATAACTGCGGGTATTATGATAATGTTTTTTCCTTATGTATTAGGAAGCGGAGATTTGCTTATAGGTAGTATAGTAATGGATAAATTTCCTATATATATGTTATTTATTCTTATATTTGTTAAGCTTTTTTATACATCAGTATGTTCTACATCTGGGGCTGTGGGGGGAGTATTTTTTCCTACTTTTATTCTTGGCTCTTCTATAGGTTCTTTGTATGATATTTTTTTGGTGCATTATTTTCCAGAATATGCTATGTATGGAGATTTGTTTATAGTTTTAGGTATTACTTCTATGATGTCTGGTATTACAAGAACGCCTATAATGGTATGCATATTAATATTAGAGATATCAAGTTCCGTTTCAAATTTTGTTGCCCTTATGATAGTCGCTATAATATCGTATATGGTAGCTAAAGTTCTTGGAGTAACTTCTATATATGATTTCAAAGAAGATTAAAGAACATTAAATAAATAATAGTTAATTAAATAAAAGATAATAAAAAAGCCGCCTAAAAATAATAGACGGCTATAATTTTTTTAGTTATATATTTAAGCTTTTACAACTTTCTTTTTATATATTGTATCCACTATAACACCTAAAGCATTATCACCAGATACATTGCAAGCTGTACCAAATGAGTCTTGAGTGATGTATAAAGCAACCATTATAGCACATAAAGGACTATCTGGAGCACCTAATCCTACCATATAAAGGAAAGGTAAAGCAGTCATTATAGAACCCCCAGGAGCACCAGGAGAAGCTATCATAGCTATACCAAGCATAGCAATAAACGGCAATACGGTAGTATAAGAAATAGGTATTTTATTCATTAAACATACTGCTGTGGCACATGCTGTAATTGTAATCATAGAACCTGCCATGTGAATATTAGCACAAAGAGGTACTACGAAATTTCTTATTTGTTCAGATATTCCATCTTTTTCAGCACATTGTAAATTAACAGGTATAGTAGCAGCAGAAGATTGTGTACCTAAAGCAGTGGCATATCCTGCAATTTGGTTTTTCATGAGCATAAAAGGATTTTTCTTTCCTATAGAGCCAGATACTAAGAAAGCTATTAAAAGATATATTAAATGCATAATAATAACTACTAAGAATACTTTCCATAATATTCCTAATATTACAAAAGTTTTTCCAGATCTTGTCATATCAACAAAAGTACCGCAAATATAAAGAGGAAGTAAAGGAATTATAGATACGCGTAAAACTTTATCAATAATAGTAGATAATTCTTTGAAAACATGATATAGATAATCTCCTATTTCTTTGCCCCTCATAGCAGATATTCCAAGCCCTATTATAAATGCAAATAAAACAGCAGCCAAAGTATCTAATAGAGGAGTTACCGTTATAGATAAATAAGGAGCAACAGAATTACCAGCAGCATCAGCAATTCTCTGAATATCATCAGCACTCATGAAACTAGGAAATAAATTGTAAGCAACTAAAAATGATGCAGAACCAGCAATCAGTGTTGAACCATAAGCTAATGCACATGTTACAAGCAATAAGAATCCCGAGCCTTCTTTTAAATCGGCTATACCCATAGATACATAAGAAACTATCATCAAAGGTATTACAAATTTTAGATAAGAACTAAATATACCAGATGCAGTTACTATGATTCTTGGTATTACTTCCGGCATAAATTGCTGCCCAAAAAATATACCAAGCAAAATTCCAATAATTAGCCTAGGCACTAATCCAAGTTTAAATTTTTTTTCCATCTTTCCTCCTTAAAAAATAAAAAAATGGTTATAATTACTAATATATACAAAAATCACAATAAGTAAATATAAAATCACATTTTTTACATTTAATAACTATAAACAGTAATAATATAAATAACATATTGATTTTAATATAAAACTATATATACTTTATAGTTGTATAAAAAATTGGAGAATAAAATAATGGATAAAAATCTGTATGATAACTATATTAACATTTTAAAAGAAGAGCTTGTGCCTGCTTTAGGGTGTACTGAGCCTATAGCAATAGCTTTTGCTGGGGCTAAGGTAAGAGAGGTCTTAGGCGATATGCCAGAGTCGGTTGTAGTGAAATGCAGCGGAAATATTATTAAAAATGTTAAAGGGGTTACAGTTCCCAATTCTAATGGTTTAAAAGGAATTGATGTTGCAGCTGTTTTAGGAATAGTTGGAGGAGATGCTAGTAAAAATCTTGAGGTGTTAAGCGATATTAAACAAGATGATATTGATAATACAAAAAAGCTGCTCAAAACAGATTTTTGTAAATGTGAGCTTATAGAAAATGTTGAAAACCTATATATTATCATAGAAGCTAAAAATAAAAAATCCAATGCGGTAGTCGAAATAAGAAATGGACATACTAATATTACAAAAATAATTAAAGATGGTAAAGAAATTTTTAAATCTGATGATAATTCCTCTTTAAATTCTAATACAGACAGAGAATCTCTAACAGTTAAAGATATATATGCTTTTGCTAATGAAGTAAAAATTGAGGATATAAAAGATGTAATATCAAGACAAATAGATATGAATACAGCTATATCCAAAGAAGGTATGAGTAATGAATATGGGGCTTCTATTGGAAAAACATTATTAAAATATTATGGAGAAGATGATATAAGAAACAAGGCTAAAGCTTATGCTTCTGCTGGTTCTGATGCTCGTATGGGAGGCTGTGCTATGCCTGTAGTTACTAATTCTGGAAGCGGCAATCAGGGGATTACTGCTTCTATTCCTGTAATAGAATATGCATCACATTTAAAAGTATCTGAAGAAAAATTATACAGAGCTTTAGTTTTATCAAACTTAATAGCCATTTTACAAAAGAAACATATAGGTAAATTATCGGCTTTTTGCGGGGTTGTATGCGCTGCTACTGGCGCTGCTTCTGGTATTGCTTATTTGCATGATGCTACATACAAAGAAATATCTGATACTATAATTAATGCTTTATGTACTATAGGCGGAATGGTTTGCGATGGTGCTAAATCTTCTTGCGCTTCAAAGATTGCTGAGGCTATTGATTGCGGAATACTTGCTTTTAATATGGCGAGAGATGGAAAAGTGTTTAAATCTGGGGACGGGCTTGTAAAAGATGATGTGGAGGCTACTATTGACAGTATAGGCAGAATGGCTAAAGATGGCATGAAAGCTACGGATGTTGAAATACTTAATATTATGATAGAAAAATAATTTCCTTTTGTTGTTTATTTATTTTTTAAATATAGTATAATATATGAATTATTTATAATTAAATTTTAGGGGGCGTGGTATGCCTGGTTTAAGTGATAAAGAAATTAATGCAACTTTAGCTAAAATTAGAAAAGATTATGCTGAGGGAGCTGAAAAGTATGGTGCTAGAATATATAATGTTGATTCTTTTAATAATAGGTATAGAGAAGCTTTAGAAAATAGGCAGGATTTGTCTAGTTTTTTATTATTGGAAATTAAAATATTAGAAGATATTAAAAAAACTTTAATGCAAAAAGAAGAAGATGCTCAGAGAAAAAAAGCTGAAGAAGAGAAGGCAAAAGAAAACTCTTTCATGAAGAAAGTTGATAATATGATAGAGAAATTTAGAAATGCCGTAGAAAAATATCCGGAAGCAAAATTGCATGAAAAAGCTGATTATGAACTTCAGCATTTATATGGTGCTTTTAAAGAGTTATATGAATGTTTTTCTGTTGTAAGGTATTTTTCAAGCGGACCTGCTAGCGATTATATAGTAGAAACTGCTTTAAAAGATTATGATAACAAATTTCAAAGGTTTGTTACTCCTATAGGAGAGAGGGGCATTCCTGAAATGTTTAGCGATTATGTGTATGCTTTAGATAAAGGGGATAACTCTAGCAGATTTGAACAATTCATATTGAAAGAGGCTGGTTTTTTATTACATTCTTTTATTGATAAGATGAATGCTATTAAAATGATGGTTTTAAAAAATAGCTTTGACAATAATATTATATTACCGGAATCTCTTAGCTCTCAATCTCCGAGAGTATATTCTTTCTTTAAAGGAAAAAACAAAGAAGATATTTATAATGCCACTATAGCTTATGCTTCTGCTATGATTAATGATTTTAGGTTGCAAAGTTTTAGAAAAGATGAAAATTAAAATATTTATTTTATTTTTAGTTTTTTTTAGCTTAAGTTTTACCTATGACACTTCTAACATTAATAATGCATATAGATTTTATCAAGCTAAAAATTATAAGAAAGCTGCAGAGCTATTAGAATATGAGATTAAAACTACACCGATACTAAAAATTGAATATTATGAAATGCTTGCTAATTCATATATGTATATGAAAGATTACAGCAATATGCTTAGAGTAGCAAGAGATGGTATTGTAGTTAATAGATTTTCTCATAAACTTTATTTTCAAAAGGGGTATGCTTTATATAAATTGGGGAAAACTAATGAGGCTATTGGCCCAGTAAGACATTCTCTTATATTAAATCCCGATGATGCTTATATGAATAATTTCTTAGGATTATTGTATCTTTATACTGAAGATTATAAATTGGCTGAGGCGGCTTTTTTGAAGGCTAATATATATAGTACTAATAATGTTGTGTATATGATTAATTTAGCAGCTACTTATGAAAGAGATAAAAATTATGTGTCTGCTTTAAAGATTTATGAAGAGGTTTATAGCATAGATAAAACTTATAGAAATGTGGCTGAGTCTATAAACCGAGTTAAAAATTATTTAGGATATACAAACGAAGATATTAAAGTTGTTAATACTGTAGAAACTGCTCATAATGAGGATACAGAAGTTAATTCAATAGAGCCTATAGAAAATACAAATCAAGTTGTTACGAATAATATATATTCAACTAATACTGTTAATAATACTAATAATATAGTAAATACTACCAATCAATAATATGAAAGAGATTATAGATATATTAAATGAATATTCAAATAAGAAAAATAGTAATTTATATTCATATTTAAAAATTGCAAATAAGTGGAATATAATTATGGGGGATGTTTTATCTAAAATATGTTACCCTTCATTTTTTAGAAATGGTATTTTAACTGTTAATGTTATAGATAGTGTATGGGCTAATGAGATCGCTATGAATAAAATAAAAATATTCAATAATATAAAAAATGAAACTAACATTGTAGTTTATAATCTTATTACAAGGATAGATGATATTAATAATAATAATTTTGAAAATAATATTAAAAAAAACTATATAAAAAAAACTATTACTGAAGAGCATAAAAGATGGGCAGATGAAACTATAAAAGAATCTAATATAGAAGATGAGAAAATGCGAGAGAAGTTTTATAATGTTTTACTTGAGACAGAGGATTAAAAACTAAAATGTTTCTTATTGATGATGAGTATATAAAAAAAAGTATATCAGTTTATAAATCCACTAAAAGTGCAATTACATTAAAAGAGATTAATGAACATTTATCGAGATACATTTATAATTATCCGAGAAAGGCTTTTGGTATTAATCATGAAAGTGCTTTAGATTTTTATTGCTACTATATGGAGAGAATAGAAAATATTATACTAAAATATAATGAAACCGAAGTGAAGTTTATTACTTGGTTTACTTATACACTAAGAAATAGTTATTTAAATTATGTCGATTATAAAAAAAGAAAAGATAAATATAGTAATGTAGAAGAGATTTCTATAGATGCACCGCTTTGTAATAGAGAGGCTTATACTTTACATGATGTATTATATGATACAAAAACTTATTCTTTAAATGATTATATAGATAATACTGATGATATAGAAAGTATTAGTTTGAAGATGTTTGATTATATAGAGAGTAATTTTAATGAGAGAGATTCTCTAACATTTTTTATGCATAATTTAGAGTTGTTTATAAATCTTGTATCAAAACCATTAATGAATTATTTTAACATTTCTTATGAAGAGGCATATTCTATTATTGAAAAAGCAAGAGCTACTTATATACATAAATATAATGATATAATAAAACTTCAAGATTCTATAGCAAATATTAATTTACAGATAGCAGAAAATAATAGAAAAGGAATTTTTACTATACATTTGGCTAGCAAAAAACAACAGAGAATAAAAAAATTGCAGTCTATTAAAATTACTGTTAGCTATGAGTTTTTATCTAAACTTTTTGATATTACGGTTAATGCTGTTACAAAGATTATAAAAAAGATAAAAAATCAATTAAAGGAAAGTTTTAAGCTATGAATAATAATAATGTTCAGAAATATGAAGAAGATATTATAAGATATGTAAGCGGCTTAGAAGTGTCAAAAGAGTTTTTATCATTACTTGAAAACGATATTAATATTCAAAATAGAGTTAATAGTTTGAGGTTTGATTTATTTGTAATGGAGAATATAGAAGACTCTGATATGTTTGAGAAATCTATTAATAAGGCTTCTATTAAAATAAAAAATGGTATTATTGATAGCTTTAATTATTTTTCTATACTAACTCCGCTTTTAAGTAGGGGAGAGGAGAATACTGAAAAAAGCTATATTTATAAGAACATAGAAATAAGCAAATACGAAAACGAATATTATTTAAATATTAGAGATATAAAAAAATATTGCATAATACATAAAAACAAAGAGGAGATAGTTAATATTTTTGGGGATAAGGATAGTTATGAATTAAAATTAGATAATGGGAATTATAATATAAAAACAGATTATTATGAATGTGATATAAATATAGAATAAGTGAAAGAGATAGTTTTTTACAATTTTTAGTTTTTTATAAATATAAAAATTTAATTATGTTTTAATAGAATATATATTGAATATAAGATAATACCCAAATTTTAGTTAAAAAATGCAGCCTTTTTGCTTCTTTGTGGCAACAAAAGAAGTAGGGGGGCGGGGACTAGTACCCGAAATCAATAAAACATAAAAATTAAATTTTTAGTGTTATACAAACTGGATTATAAAATGAAAAAAATATGCAAATGGGCTAAAACCGATATAGAAATAAAATATCATAATGATGAATGGTGTAAGGTTTGTCATGATGAAATAAAATTATTTGAAATGCTTATACTTGAGAATATGCAGGCTGGTTTAAGTTGGAGATGCGTTTTAAATAAAAGAGAAGCTATGAGAGAAGCTTTTGACAATTTCGATTATAAAAAAATATCTAATTACGATGAAAAAAAAATTGCATCTCTTTTAGAAAATAAAGCTATTATTAGAAACAAAAGAAAAATAGATGCTATGATAATAAATGCCAAGAAATTTATAGAAGTTCAAAAAGAGTTTGGAAGCTTCGATAAATATATATGGCGTTTTACAAATAATGAAGTTGTGTATAATAAACTAAATTATGATGATGCACTTCCTGCAGAAAATGAACTTTCAAAAACAGTAAGCAAAGATTTAATAAAAAGAGGCTTTAAGTTTGTAGGGAGCATTATAATATACAGCTATTTAGAGGCTATAGGTATTATTAATGACCATTATATAGATTGTCCTTTTAAATAATATTTTTTAAGCTGTAATTTTATTATTTATCTTTTCCAGTAATAGCCTCTACTATATTAACCAAATTTGAAATAGAGCGGTTAAAATAAACAAGCACATCACCATATAAATGAGCGTTTAATGCTGGTATTAAAGATTTATCAACATTATCATAATGCCTTTGTCTTGCTTCATAGTAGAAATCTTTTATTTGATGATATTTTTCCATCGCTTCTTCATAAGTTTTTTCTTTGTTTATAGAATAATTGTTAAGTATGAGAGTTGATAAATAATCTATAAATTCTTTATTGTTATGAAGCATTTGAAGTATATCTTTTCTCTGTATTTCATTAAATAAAGTTTTTTTCTCATTTCCTTTAATAATAGCCTTCCCTAAATCTTTTAAATTATCGCCTAAATTTTCGTAGTATGTACTAATATTAATTAAAGAGGCTATATCAGCAGAATTTAGGGTGCTTTTTCCAAGAAGTTTAAGTAAGAATGTATGTATCTCATTATCTGTGTTATCGAGCATTTTTTCATGGTCTCGGATTTTATTAAGAAGTTTTTCACTTGGATTTTCAAATAGCTGCTCTATTCTTGACAACATCTTTTGAGCAATTTCTCCCATATATGCAACTTCTTTTCTTACTTCTATCTCAGCAGAAATAGGCATATGCAAAAGTCTGTCAGATAATAAACTAATATGTTTTTCTCCGTCTTTATCTTTAATAATGAAGCAAACAATATATTCTAATTTGTCTGTGAGAAAGAAAAATACTATAACGTTTACTATATTAAAAATGGTGTGAGCTGCAGCTATATAGAAAGATATATTAACATAATTATCATTAACAATTAAATCAGGTCCTCCTGATACCATAAATCCAACTATAAAATCAACAAGTTTAAGATAGTATGGGAATAGGAAGAACATATAAAATACGCCGAATATGTTGAATAAACAATGCACTAAAGCAGCTCTTTTAGCATTAATAGAAGCACCTATTGTAGCAAGTACAGCAGTTATAGTAGTACCAATGTTTTGACCAAGTATCAAAGCAACAGCAGTAGGGTAGTCAATCAAACCAACAGTAGCAAGCGAAATAGTAACACCCAAAGCAGCACTGCTTGATTGTATTATAGCTGTTACAACAGTTCCTATTAATACGCAAATAAATCTTCCTTGAAGGGTGTAAGCGTTTGCCATTAAAAACAAGTTTTTAAAATTTTCAGAATCTCTTACGCCCTCAAAAGCCATTTTCATTAAGATAAGTCCATAGAATATCATACCAAAGCCCATTAATATTTCACCGAAGAATTTTATCTTCCTGCTTTGGCTTGCAAATATTACTATAATAGCTCCTATACCCAAAGAAGGTAAAGCTAAAATATCTATATCTAATGAAATTATCCAACCCGTAACAGTAGTACCAATATTAGCACCTAATATAATATTGATAGCTTGAGATAAAGTTAATATGTTTGCATTAACAAAACTAACCGCCATTACAGTAACAGCACTGCTTGACTGTACTATAGCAGTAATTGAAAAACCAAGAGCTATACCTAATATTTTATTTTGAGTAACTTTATGAAGTATTTCTTTTAAAGTGTTTTCAGTACTTTCCTGAAGGCCGTCAGAAAACACTTTAAGTCCATACATAAAAAGCCCAAAACCGCCTACCAATGAAAAAAGCAAAGTGAGTATCATATTTCCTCTTTTATTAATTTATAACTCAAAATTTAAATTGTGAAACTTCTACAACAATATTTTGAGCTTTATCTAAAGCATTATTGCTGTTTATAGCACCCTGTTCAGCTATAGCCGAAGTTTCTTGAGTTATATTATTAAGCTCCGCTACTGCAGAGTTTATTTGTGATATACTTTCTTCCTCATTTGTAATAGCATTAGATATACCAACAAGCAAATTTGATACTTCATTAACAGATTTTTCTATTTGGTTTAATATATATGATGAAGCTTTTACTGAAGTGCTTCCAAGTTCAATTTTTCTAACAGTATCATTAATTATATCAGATATATCTTTAGCAGCATTAGCTACATTATTTGCCAAAGTTCTAACCTCATTAGCAACAACCGCAAACCCCTTACCTTGCTCTCCAGCACGCGCAGCTTCTACAGATGCATTCAATGCCAATATATTAGTTTGTAAAGCTATTGATTCAATTATTTTAGTTATATCAGAAACCTTTTTACTAGACTCTGCTATATCTTCCATGTTATGTGAAGTATCCTCTACAGCATCAACCCCTCTTTTTGTAGATTCAAATACTTCTTCACTCATTCTTTTAGCATTACCAGCACTGCTCGCTGTTTCTTTTAGTGAATCTGATACAGATTGTATGGAACTTGCTAATTCTTCTAATGCACTTGCCTGTGAATTAGCTCTGTCAGATAAATTAACACTAGCAGTTGTTATGGAATTAACTGAATTATTAATTTCATTTATAGAATTAGTTAGATTATATATTACTTTACCTAAAGTTTTTTGCATTTTATTTAATGCTCTTACTAATTCACCAGCCTGATCTTTTTTATTTAATTCTTTTTCATTAAATTTTATATCAAAATTACAATCAGACATTGTTTCTATTATTTTTACAGTGCTGTTTAATGTAGTAGATAAAGGTTTAGCTATTAAAATTACAAGTACAGCCTCTATTCCTATAAGAAGTATAAATACTACTACAATTAGTATGTAAAGCTTGTAGAACATTGCATTAAGTTCTCTTTTAGATATATCAGATACGAATATCCAATTTGTATCTTTTATTTTTGATGATACATGTGTGAACTTTGTATTAATAGATGTGAAAGTATTATTATTTAATATGTTATTTTTATTTTCTGTAAAGTTAGGGTTTGAGAATATATTATTTTTTAATATGCTATTTTTATCAGGGCTAAACAAATATAGTCCTGCATCATTGATTATATATATATTATATCCATATTTTTTGTTTTCGTTTATTGTAGCTTGTATAAATTTTTCAAAATCTATATCAAACCATAAAACTCCATATACTCTATTATTTTTATACACTGCTTTTGCGAAAGATGCTATAGTTTTATTGTTTTTCATATATGGTGTAGCAGTTATAATCTTATTGTTTGTCATAACGTCTTTGAACCATTGTGTCGATGTGGGGTTATAATTTCCTAATGGTTCGTTATTAGCATTTATATAAAAACCGCCTTCATTGTAAGGTATAATATCAGAATAAAATATATTAACTAAATAATTATTGTTTTTTAATACATTTTGAAATACTTCCAGAGCTTTATCATTATTGTCTTCTTTTTCTAAATATGCAGAAAGTACATTAATTTCAACTATTAAGTTTTCTACATTGTTTTCTAATATATTTTTTAATTTTATTGTATTATCTTGGCTGTTTGTCATGTATGTATTTCTATATTGCGGAGCATAAATAAAATATATAGCGATACATATTAGTATAATAAAAGTTATATATGGTATTAAAAATTTAAGTATTAGACTATTTTCTTTAAAAATATTCTTTATTATTTGCGATAACTTCTTGAACACATTAACCTCTAAAAATTTAAAAACATCTTTTTTATTATATTAATTAAATTGATTTTATGCAAGTATTTTATTTATAGTTCATATATTTATAGTAGATTGTAAAAATATGAACTATTGTTATATAATTACCTAATTTTATAATATTTTTATAAAAGCTATAATTATTAAATATGATAGCATTATTATTAATAGTATCTAAGCGATATACTTCCTCTTTTTATTGTAATACTTACAGTAGAATTATTTAATTTTAATGTTATATCATTCTTACTTCTATCTTTATCTTCTCCTATAGTCCATGCTCTATTTTGAGGCTCAAATAGTCCTACTTTTGCATTGCCAATTCTCTTTTTCTCTTCCAAAAATACTTGTACATCATAGTATTTTATTACTATACCATTATTTCCTTTTATAGTTTCTTCTGTAATTTTTAAAGGCGCTACTAATGAGGATTTTTTTACTTCATTTTCTGCCATGTTTTCTATATTATTATCATTTAATATATAATATTTTTTACCATTTATATTTATAGATTGTATTTCAGAATCTGCTCCATATTCTAATATTTCTGTTTTAGGCTCATTTTTTTTTGATATTTCTTCTACATTCTCATCAATATTTTTATTTTCTTCTTTTTTAGTTTCTGTATTATTATCTATTGTAGTTTCTACAGTTTTACATCCAATAGTAAATACAATGATAATAAAAGTAATTATCTTTTTGAACATTTATTTCTAACCTCCAAATATTATATATATAAATCATAAAATAGTTATTATTGTAAAAGATAACATTTACATTTTCGGTAAAATAGTAAAAATATGTTATTAATTATTTTAATTTACAATTTTTTAAAATATATTAAAATAGCAGATGAGGAGTTGTTAAATTATGAATAGATATGATAATATGATTTTTAACAGGTGCGGAAAAAGCGGTTTAAAATTACCTATAATATCTCTTGGTTTATGGCATAATTTTGGTGAGAATTGTGATTATAATAACATGAAAGATATTATAAATACTGCTTTTGATAATGGTATAACACATTTTGATTTAGCCAATAATTATGGTCCTCCGTATGGAGCTGCTGAAATTAATATGGGAAAAATTTTAAATGATGGTTTTAATAAATATAGAGATGAAATTATTATAAGCACTAAAGCAGGATATGATATGTGGGACGGACCTTATGGAGATTGGGGGAGTAAAAAATATTTAATAGCGAGCATTAATCAAAGCTTAAAAAGATTAAATATTGAGTATGTAGATATATTTTATCATCATAGAATGGATAGTGAAACTCCTCTTGAAGAGACTATGGAGGCATTAACTAGGATAGTAAAGAGCGGTAAGGCTTTATATGTTGGGCTTTCTAATTATGATGGAGCTACTATGGAGAGAGCTGCTAAAATATTAACTTATGCTAATGTGCCTTTTATAATTAATCAAAACAGATATTCTATATTCGATAGAACCATAGAAAATAATGGTCTTAAATTAAAATCCCAAAAATTATCAAAAGGTATAATAGCTTATAGTCCGCTTGCTCAGGGGTTGCTTACAGATAAATATATTGACGGCATACCTAATGACAGCAGAATGGCAGCAGACGGAAGATATTTAAAGAAAGATGCTATTACAAGAGATAGATTAAGACAGATAAAAGAACTTAATGATTTAGCTAAAGAGAGAGGAGATACTTTAGCACAGATGGCTTTGAGGTGGGTTTTAAAAGATGAGGATATTACAAGCGTTTTAATAGGAGCTTCAAAATCTAGTCAAATAGTAGAAAATTTAAAAATAATTAATAAAAATAATTTAACTGATGCTGAACTTAAAAAAATTGATGATATAACTTTATAAGTAGGGTAGAGAGTGTATAAATTAATAATTAAGAAAATTATATTATAAATATTATAAATATTATAAAAAGGCCTATGATATTTTTAAATAAAAAACATCATAGGCTTTACTATTATTTTATAAGAGTTTTAGTTTAAGTTAAACATAGTTTTCGGAATATAATCATCAATTATAACATTGTCTTTTAAATTTCTCTTGCTTTGTATAGCCATCATATTATATTTTGAAGCACCAATATTTTGATTATCTATAGTAACAGTTCTTTTTTCATTCATATCCAAATCTATATTAGATGTTCTCAACTGGTCAAAATATTCGCTAGCAATTACAAAGTTCTTAAAAGCCATCTGCTCATTTTCTATTTGGTTGCTTACAACAGAATTATAAGCATAAGATACTCCTATGTTGTTATGTAAACTAGCTAAGTAGCTAATAAACATAAAATCCTTCTCTGTACGCATTTCTAATTTGTCTCTTCTGCTCTCTAATGCTTTATTTAAAGCATTTCTATAAAAACCATTAGCTAAATTTGCTCTGTCCAAATGAAGAAGTGAATTACCTAAAGCATATGATACAATGCTGTTATCGGGGTTTTTGTAGAATAAATCATTAAAGCCCTGAAAAGCCAAATCATATTCTTCATCTAAATAATGTATCCAAGATAAATTATAAAGCAGCTGATCACTTCTTAAATCTGGAGCTAAATTATCATAAGCTATTTTGTAATGTTCTTTTGCCTTTTTATAATCATTATCCTGGTAAAAATATAAGTTAGCTAAATTAAAATTAGCATCTGGGTACAAGCTGTTTTTTTCTAATGCTAATTTAAAATTATTAATAGCACTTCCATACTCTTTTAAATTATAATATATTTGTCCAAGCATATTATATACATATTCTTCTCCAACATTATAAGGATTAGAACTATATATAGGCAATGCTGAGTTTATTAATATTTCTTTAGCTCTGTCATAGTGTTTTAATCTTGCTTCATAATCTGCATATCCTACAATAGATTCTAAATTATTTGTGTATTTTGATAATAACTTTTCAAACAATTTCCTTGCTCCATAGAAATCATCTTTATCTAATAAATATTTAGCTAATTTAGGATAAACCTCATCATCTATATATCCGCTTTTTAATCTATTTATATGATTTTGCAAATCTTTAACATCTTGATAATTATCCTGATATATTTTTATAAGCATTACTCTTTTTCTTGGTATAACATTATCACCAAACCTATTTATCATCTCTCTGTAATTTTCATAGGCATTATCATAATAATTAGGCTCTACTAAAGTTTTTGCTCTGCTTATCATAAGAACACCAAGATCATCATATATTCTTTTTAAATCTTTTTCTTTATCAGTATAAGACATTAAATTATTATATAAATCTTCACCGCTATCATAATCTTCTTTTGATAGTTCTTTTTCTCCCTTAGTTCTATAGTAGTATCCAAATAAAAGTCTCGTATCAATATTTCTAGGGTTAATGTCTACAGATGTTTCTAACTTTTTTAAAGCATAACTGAATGCAAATCTATCAGTATATTCTTTTGCATATTTATTATACCATTTTACTTTTTTAGGAGTTAATCTGTCACCCTTAGCGAAATTTCTCTCTGCCTCATCAAATTGGCTGCTATATATATTTTCTAATCCAGTTTTGAAATATTTGTTAGCTAAAACAGGTTTATATATAAATTGATATGAAAATAATACTATTCCAACAAATAATACTAAAAATATTGCTGCAATTCTTATTATTTTTGCATATTCTTTTAATGAGTTAGGTATAGGTATAATATCTAATAATCCACCCCTAGAATCTGAAATACTTAAACCTAATTCATTATTAATAAAATCTGTTATATATTCATTAGATTCTCCTTTTTCTAAAGCTTTTAATAGTTTTTGCATAGAATTTTTGGAGAGTTTTTCATTTAATATAGCATCTAAAACATGATGTCTAGTGATAGGGGATAATCTTTTTATATTGTCTATAACTTCATCATCATTTATATCTTTATCAACATCTTCATATTTTGATTCAGGTAAATTATCAGCAGAATCTGGAGAAGGTAAAGAGTTTTCTTCTTCTACTATTCGTACATTACCAGCAACATTTCCAACCATTAAGTTACTATCAGTATTTTCTATATCAGTTTCTTTATTTTCATTATCTAATACGTTATCTAAATCATCTAAATTGTCAGTATCTTCTTTTTTAGTGTTATTATCTTTACTGCTGTCGTCATCTAATATATTTTCTAAATCATCTAAATTGTCAGTATCTTCTTCTTTAGTGTTAGCATCTTTGCTGCTGTCGTCATCTAATATATTTTCTAAATCATCTAAATTGTCAGTATCTTCTTCTTTAGTGTCAGTATCTTTGCTGTCATCATCTAATATATTTTCTAAATCATCTAAATTGTCAGTATCTTCCTCTTTAGTGTCAGTATCTTTGCTGTCGTCATCTAATATATTTTCTAAATCATCTAAGTTGCTATTATTTTCATTGTTTTTATCAGCAATTTCTTCTTCTAATTCATCATCTAAATCTTCTATTCCAGGTAAATCGTCTATGCTAATATCTTCATCGTTATCAATTATATTTTCTTCTATAGCATTATCAACATCATCATAATCAGCCAAACTTTCAGGCATAGGTAAATCATCTAATATAGGAACATCTAAATTATTGGTGTCTAATTTGCCATTAGAATTACTAATTTCAGAATTAATCCTATTTTCTAATTCTTTGTCTTTAGGTAAATCCAAATTATCTAAATCTGTTTTTTCATCATCTTGACTTTCTAAATCATTAGGCAAACCTAAGTCATCTAAATCATCAACGCTTTCAGGTAAATCCAAATCATCTAAATCTGTTTTTTCATCATCTTGATTTTCTAAATTATCAGGCAAATCTAAGTCGTCTAAATCATCAACGCTTTCAGGCAAATCCAAATTATCTAAATCTGTTTTTTCATTATCTTGACTTTTTAAATCATCAGGCAAATCTAAGTCGTCTAAATCATCAACACTTTCAGGCAAATCCAAATTATCTAAATCTGTTTTTTCATCATCTTGACTTTTTAAGTCATCAGGCAAATCTAAGTTATCTAAATCATCTATAGACGGCATATCATTATTTTGATTAGAATTCGCCATATACTCATCTGTAAATACTGACTTAAAATTGTTATAGTCTTGTTGTGATAATTCTTTTGGAAGTTCTTTATTCCCTATTATAAAAGCTAAACTTCCTAATCTTTCTAAATCTTCGATTTTTGGCATATTCAATATCTGTAAACTGTATTCACATATTGATTATAGTAAAATATAAAAAATATGTCAACTTCATTATCGGTTAATAAATAAAAATCAATAGAATATTTTATTTACTTGCAATTTCTATTTGTTTTTTATACTTATCAATTTCTATATTATTTCTTCGTTTTTCTTCAGCATTAATAGTCATCTGTTTACTTAATTTGTCTATTTTTTCTTTTAATGATTCAACATCAATATCTTTTGGATATGTAGCTATTTTTACTAACACTGCTATCACATTTTGAGTTACTTCAGCAATACCCCCATCTACATACATATTTATTAACTTGTTTTCTTCATCATATATTCTAAGTTCTCCATACAATATACTTACAATATACGGACAGTGGTCTGCGTATATAGAAACATATCCATTTACAGATGGAATTTCTATATGTTCTATTTTTATAGATCTTAAAATAGGTCCTTCTTTAGTTATAACAGAGCATACTAATGTTTTTTTACTAGCCATATTTCTAAACCTTAAATTATTTTTTTATATTTTAAAACAATAATAAAAAATATCAATGATAATATAAATAAAATAAAAAATATAAAAGATACTATGAGTAGAAATTTTATAACAATTTTCAATGAGTTAATCTCTTCATTAAAATAAGAAATATATGAGTTCATTTTATTATCAATTTTTTCAAATATAAGCTTTTCTCTTTCATCTAATCTTTTATATATATTTTTAGCTTTATTTTCTAAGTTGTTGCCTTTAATAATATCGCCAACCATGTTTGCAGAAGACAAAACAGTAAGCACTATATTAATCCATTTCATCATATTTTTTATTTTCCTTTTTTATTTCCCTTTAGCCATTATATTATATAGGTAATCATCAGGTTTAACTATATCCCCATTTTTATTTATAAAAGGATGAAGTGTATATCCAGTTGTATGCAGTATATCAGGGTTGTTTTTATTTCTAATTTCATATTTTAATTTTAATGATACATTTTTTAATTTATCTACAGAAGTATGAACCACAATTAAATCATCGTATTTTATTGATATTTTATAGTCTATAAAAACTTCTTTTACAGGTAAATATAGCCCATAAGCCTCCATTTCTTTATATGAAATACCTAATTCTCTTAAAAGTTCGGTTCTTCCTATCTCAAAAAATTTAAGATAATTAGCATGATAAACTATTCCCATTTGATCAGTATCAGCGTATATAATTCTTATTTCAGTTTTATTAATATGCGGCATATATTTTACATTCTCCTTTTAAAGGATATTTTTATAAATATATTATAACATAATTATAAAAAATTATAATACTAATATTTATTTGAAATAGGAGAAATATTTTACTATAATAGTATTGTATAAATATTTAAATATGTTATAGTTAATTTAGATGTATATAAGGAGCAAAGAATGGATAAAGTAAAGGCTGTATTAATAGAAAGCGATTCTAATATTATAGAAAAATATAAAAATGGGCTTTCAGCATCTTTTGATATAAGCACTTTTAAAGATACTCATTCATCTATGTCATATATTATTAAAAATAATGTAGATATTTATTTCTATATGATTAGATATAATGAAAAAGATGAAAATAGTATTAGTTTTTTTGCTGATAAAATAAAAGATATTAATCCTCAAATAAAGTTAGTGATTATAGAGGCTGAGGATAATTTTAATAAAGATAAATATCCTTATGCGATAGTTTTTAATAATAAATCAGAAATGGGACATATTAATGATATTCTTTTACAGTATGTCAATAATAATGACAGTTCACAGAGGAGACAATATTCAAGAGTTAATTGGCCTTTAAATGTTATAATAGCGTATAAAGATAAAATGCGCGGCACTATGGAAAGAAATATATTATCTATTAGCGGTAATGGTGCTTATATTCGTTCGGATATTAATATTCCAAATAAAGGTGAAATGCTTGGCCTTACTATTTCTTTTAGAGATTTTAAATTATTTACAGAAGCTAAGGTAGTTTTTATAAATAATGGTACAGAAAGACCTAATTTCCCTAAGGGGTTTGCTGTGCAATTTATAGATATAGGTATGGCTTCACAGAAGATTATTGACCAGATTATAAGAGATAAATTATTACAAGAAATATTGATAGAATATGAAGATGAGCATTTTTCATCATAATTAAAATTAAAGTGGCTATAGAAGAAGAGAAACAAATTTTAAGAAAATCATTAAAGCTTATACGAAGTAAGTTAGACAGCAAGTTTATAGAGAGTAGAGCTGCAGCAATTACTGCTAAATTCTTTAGTATAGTGGATATAGATAAATTTAGAGAAGTTTGTTTATATATAGATTTCGCAAATGAAGTTCCAACAAAAAATATTATAGAAAAACTGCTAAATAAAAATATTAAAGTGTCAGTGCCATATATAATAGATAATCATAATATGAAATTAAAATATATAGAAGATTATAATAAGGATATTAATTTTAATACAAGGTTTGGTAATGGAGAGCCTTTTTTATATTGCAAAGATTGTAATATAGAAGATATATCTATGTTTATAATACCAGCTTTAGCTTTTGATGAACATTGTAATAGAATAGGATTCGGAAGAGGCTATTACGATAATATTTTGAAAGAAAATAAGAATGCTTTAAGAATAGGTCTTTCTTATGATTATCAAATTCTTCCTATACTGCCTAAAGATGATAATGATGAAATATTAGATATTATAATAAGTGAAAATAAAGTGATAACAGCGATATTTTAATTTTCTATATTTTCTTCCATATCGTCATCATCGCCGACTATTAGTTTTTCCAAGTCAAGAACGACTAATAATTTATCTTCTAATTTAGCTACACCTTTAATATATTTTTGACCTATTCCAGACAACATAGGAGGAGGAGGCTGTATATTAGAAGTAGAAATAGATACTACTTTGGAGATTGCATCTATAATAATACCCATGTCTACATCATCTATTTTTACAATGATAATACCAGTATTCTTTTCACCTTCATTTTCCTCTAAGTTAAATCTCTTTTTTAGATCAACTATTGGTATAATATTTCCTCTAAGATTAATAACGCCTTCAACATAATCTGGTGCATTAGGTATAAGCGTAATTTTTTCCATTTTAATAATTTCTTTAGCCTGCATAATGTCTATAGCATATTCATTATTACCTAATTTAAAAGTAACTAAGTTAATACTATTTTCTACATCAACCTTATTTTCATTATTTTCAATAGGTTGTTGTTCTATTTCAGCCATATATAACGCCTCCATATAATTTTTGCAGTTATTAGATTATCGGAAATATATTTGCAAAATTAATAAATATTGTTCTTATAATTAGTATTATATTTTATTATGTTTTTGTTAAAAAGTCAATGAATATGTACTTTGATATATGTTGGTATATATATTTTTTAGTAAAATATATTGTTTATAATTAGATTACTAAAAATAAACTAAAACTCATTTTCTAAATATACCCCCGTACACCATACTTGAATTTTATTAAAAATATATTATAATAATAATATTGTTAGATTATTGTAACATTTTATAAAAAATAGTAAAATACGTTTTATATAGGGGTTTATATATATGAAAATGACTTTAAAAATAGGAGGCATGCACTGTGCTGCATGTTCAAGGGCAGTAGAGAGAGCATTAAAAAAAACAGAAGGCATTGAAGAAGCCAATGTTAATATAGCTACTGAAAAAGCAGTGTTTAATTATGATGAAAAGAAGATTAAATATGATGATATAGTTAATGTTATTGTAAAAGCAGGATATCAAGTTTTGGGCAAAGAGGAAGACCCTGCAGTTGTAAAGGCAAGAGAGATAAAAGAGCAGAAAATAAGGCTTATAGTATCAGCAATATTTTCCATACCTTTGTTTTATATATCAATGGCACCTATGGTAAGTTTAGTTAAATTTCCAATACCTAGTTTTTTGGTGCATCATTTAAATCCTCAAGTTTTTTCTATAGTTGCAATATTTTTATGCGTACCTGTTATGATATCAGGATATAAATTTTACACATTAGGTTTTCCTGCGCTTTTCAGAGGAAGCCCTAATATGGATTCGCTTGTGGCAATAGGAACTACTGCAGCATTCAGTTATAGTATTTATTCTACTGTTTTGGCATTTATAGGACTTAATCCTCATGGAGATAATCTTTACTATGAATCAGCTGCTGTTATAATTACATTAGTACAATTTGGTAAATATTTAGAAGCAAGAAGCAAAGGAAAGACAGGAGAGGCAATAAAAAAACTTATGGGGCTTCAGCCTAAAACTGCCACTATAATAAAAGACGGAGAAGAGAAAGAGATAAAAATTGCAGATGTAAAAGTTGATGATATAGTGTTAGTTCGTCCGGGTGAAAAAATTCCTGTTGACGGAGAAATAATAGAAGGATACAGCAGTGTTGATGAATCTATGCTTACAGGGGAGAGCATACCTGTTGAAAAAAGTGTTGGAGATAAAGTAGTTGGTGCTTCTATAAATAAAACAGGAAGTTTCAAATTTAAAGCTCAAAAGGTAGGAGCTGATACTGCATTAGCACAGATTATAAAACTTGTGGAAGATGCTCAGGGTTCAAAAGCTCCAATAGCACATATTGCAGATGTTGTTTCTTCATACTTTGTACCTGCAGTAATAACTATAGCTTTGATATCAGGGATAATTTGGTTTATAGCTCTTCATAATTTCGTATTCTCTTTAACAGTATTTGTATCGGTACTTGTTATAGCTTGTCCTTGTGCTTTAGGGCTTGCTACACCTACTGCAATAATGGTTGGTACTGGAAAAGGTGCTGAGCTTGGAATACTTTTTAAAAATGCTGAAGCTTTAGAAGTTTCAGGTAAAATAAATGCAGTAATGTTCGATAAGACAGGCACTCTTACAGAGGGAAAGCCTTATGTTACTGACATTATTTCTGATGATAAAGATAAACTTCTTTTAATAGCGGCAAGTGCTGAAAATGGAAGCGAACACCCTTTAGGTGAGGCAATAGTGAGAGAAGCAAAAGAAAAAAATATAAAACTACTTAATATAGAAAATTTTAAAGCTATAGCTGGTTTCGGTATAGAAGTATTTATTGATAATAAAAAAGTTTTAATGGGTAATGACAAACTCATGAATAAAAAAAATATCAATATAGAAAATTATAATTCATATATGGATAAACTTTCAAAAGAAGGTAAGACTCCTATGTATGTTGCTTATGATAATAAACTTTTAGGAATAATTGCATGTGCTGATAAATTAAAAAAAGAAAGCATTGAGGCAATAAATAGACTTCATAAACTTGGAATAAAAACTGCAATGATAACAGGCGACAATAAAAACACAGCTAACTCAGTTGCAAAAGAAGCAGGTATCGATATTGTATTTGCAGAAGTACTTCCAGAAGAAAAATCTAATGAAGTAAAAAAACTTCAAGAACAAGGTTCTACTGTTGCTATGGTAGGCGATGGTATAAATGATGCCCCTGCCCTAACCCAAGCGAATGTTGGAATAGCTATTGGAAGCGGTACTGATGTTGCAATTGAGAGTGCTGATATAGTATTAGTAAAATCAAACACTAACGATGTTGTGACTGCCATAGAATTGAGCAAAGCTACTATGAGAGATATAAAACAAAATCTATTCTGGGCCTTTTGCTACAATGTAATAGGTATACCAATTGCAGCAGGAGTTTTGCATGTATTTAGAGAGCCTTTAATAGCTTCTTCTATAGGAGGATTTTTAACTGCTATTATGGGTAAGGATTTGCTTTTAAATCCTATATTTGCTGCTCTTGCTATGAGTTTAAGTTCTGTTTCTGTTGTTACTAATGCTTTGAGATTAAACTTTTTTAAACCAAGTAAATAACTTTATTTTTTTAATATATTTAATTTTTTATTCATACTTTACTCCAAAATCTATGTAGGTTAAAATTAATTTTAATTTACATAGATTATTTTTTTATAATTTTGAACGCACACAGTGTGAAGCCAATAAATAATAATAAATTATTATTAAAATTTTTCTAAAAAATCAAATTTTGTTTACCGTGCGTTAATTGACGTGCAAATTTAATTAATACTTGGGCGGGTGCTATAATTTATAATTTAGCATTAAAATAAATTAAAATCATAGTTTGAAATTAATCAGAAAATATAAAAAAGGGCGGGTATGTAAATAAAATTTATTTTTTATCTATATCAAAATAAATAAAAACATATTCATCATAAATTAATATAATAAGCATAATTTTTTATATAAAATTTATTAAAAAAACAAATTATAAGAAACTTTTAATCATTCAATTCGTCTAATAAAGTAAATAGCATGCTATATTATCTCAATAAAAAATTACTTTGTAACTTACAAATTAACTAATTTTGTAATAGGAGGTAAATTATAGATGAAAAATATAATTAAAATATTTATAGATATAATAATGACAGTTCTTTTTTTCATTTTATTAGCATATAATCTAACAGGCCGTACCATACATGAATATTTAGGATTTTTGATTTTTGCATTTTTCATACTTCATCATATATTAAACTTTAATTGGTGCAAAAATCTATTTAAGGGCAAATATAATTTAACCAGATCATTTAATACATTTATAAATTTTATGCTTTTTATATGTATGCTTGGGTTAATTATAACTGGTGTATTATTTAATAAAGATATAGTAGAATTTTTTAATCTTAGCAGTATCAAGGTAGTTAATAAAAAACTACATGTAATTTGCAGCTACTGGGGATTTATATTTATGTCTGCACATTTAGGAATGCATTGGGGTATATTTATAAATATGAGTAAAAAATTTATAAATATAAAAAAACAAATATGCATAACAATCGCTTTATTAATAGCTATATATGGAATAGTTTCATTTATAAAAAGAGATTTACTCAATGTAATGCTTTTAATTACAAAGCTTACTAATTATGATGAGCCAGCTATGTTTTTCTTTATGGACCATATTGCTATAATGGGGCTGTTTATATTTATTACTTATTATTTACACATATTAAGCAACAAATTAAATAAAACTGAGCATTAATGGTTCAAAGATAAAGTAAATAGTGTTATTAAATTAATTTATGGAGTTTTTCATGGATTTCTATATTTTCTGGCATTTACTATGAGTTTTATTTTTGAAAATGCATTAACAGTTAATTATTTAAACCGCTATAAATATTTTTATGGCGGTTTATTATATATTAAAAATTAAAATTATTCTTTTTGTTTAATACTTGTCTCAATCCTTCTTTAGCTTGACTATCTCCTCCATTATAATTTAAAGCATTTCTATAACTTTCTTCAGCATTGTCCAATTCATTTAATCTAAAATAGCATTTACCTAAAGCTAAATTAATATCAAACATTTCTTTTTTATCTTCTGCTATAGACAAAGCTTCACTATAAGCATATATAGCATCATTATATTGAAGCCTTCTATAACAATAATTACCATAAAGCATATAATTTTCTACTTTAGGAGACATTTCTACAAGTGCCCTATAATATAAGCTTGCTTCATTATATGAGCGAATTTCTTCCATCATTGTAGCCAAAGTTTTCCAAGCAGTTTCCCTTATAAATGTAGTGTTATTTTCATCATTGGCTGCTACTAATAAAGATTCATTTGCTTTTTTGTATTCTCTATTTTTATAGTATAGCATACCAGCTCTATACAAACTTTCTCTGTCATCTGGGTATTTTGATAATGTGTAATTATAATAATTTAAAGCCTCGTTGTAATTACCTATGCTTTCATAATATATAGCTAAAGTCCTGCTAGGAAAAGCGTTTCCCACAGATTCTTTTATTGAGTTTTCAAGTAATTTAATTCCTCTGTCTGAGTTTCCATAATATAATTCTAATTCTCCTAATCTTGGTTTAAATATTGCTTTATTAGTTTCTATAGTATATATCTCTTTATAATATTTCAATGAAGTTGTAAATGCTTTTTGCCTATAAGTAATATCTCCGAGTCTTTCTAAAGCTGTTTTATATAAATCATCTTTTTTATCCAACATAATTATCTTTTTATAATTATCTTCAGCCTCTTCTAAATGATTTCCCTTATAGTAGGCATTTGCAAGTAGCCCTATAGCCTCATAGGCATTAGTATAATTTTTTATTTTAGATAGTCTGTAATAATATTTTATAGCCTTATCATAATCATTTTCTTCTTCGTATAAATTTCCCAAAGCTATAATAGTATCAATATCATTAGGATTCTGATTTAATATCTGCTCATATACTTTTTTAATAGAATCATAATCTTCAACTTGTTCATATACTTTTACTAATCTTTTTACCGATTCTACCTGTGTTTTTGAATTAGCCAAACTTTTCAAATACATTTCTATAGCACTGTCTGTATCTCCTGCTATAACATATATATCCCCAAGAACATTAGCAGCCATATCAGCATATTCATTATTGCTTTTTCTTACTAATTTACTTAAAGTATCATAAGCTAAGCTTTGCATTCCTTCATTCAAAGCTATTATGCCAACATTAAACATGGCCTCGTCATTCTCTTCAAGCTTGAGTACTCTTTCATAATACCCTTTAGCTAAGCGAGGTAAATCCCTATCCATATAAAATTTACCTATAGTAAGTAGGGTAGGTACGTAATTTGAATTAATAGATAATGCCTCTTCTAAAGTTACTAAAGCATCATCATACATCTCCATATTTAAATATGTTATTCCTATATTATGTTTTAATTCTTCGTCAAAATATAAAGAATTACTTACAGAACTAAATATCCTTAAAGCTTCTTCGTAATTTTCTGTATCATTATATATTTTGCCTAATAAAATATTTGCTTCATATTCTTTTTTTGGATCTATAGTTGTTGCTATTTCTTTTTTTAATATTGATTTTGCTTTATTATAATCTTTTTTTCTATAATATTCTTGAGCTAAGGTATATTCATCTACTATTCTTGGATTTAATTTTATTTTGCCTTGGTTAATTGCTACATTTAAAGATATTATAGAAATTAAGCCTAATGCTCCTATAGACAATATAAATACAAAGATTCGTATACTTTGAAGTTTTTTTTCAATTTTTTTATTGTATATCTTCTTCTTGTATTGCATCTAAAATCCCATTAACAAATTTATAAGAATCTTTATCACCAAATATTTTAGCTATTTCTACAGCCTCATCTATTATCACAGATTTTGGTATATCTTTTAAATATATAAGCGAATATATAGACATTCTTATTATAGATTTATCTACATACTGTATTCTTGAAATATTCCAGTTTTTAGAATATTTTTCTATAATACTGTCTATTTTTTGTAAATTGTTTATAGTGCCTTCAACAAGCTCTTTAGTAAAACTATTATTAGCTGCTTTTTTATCATCATATTCAAAATTTAAAAGTTCATTTATACTTACTTTTTTCTCATTTATTTCATAAGAATACAAAGCCATAACCGCATATATTCTTGCCTGTCTTCTTGTTCCATATTTTGATAAATCTAAATCTTTTATTTTTTCTTTAGATTTTACAATCACTTTTTTCTTGATAGCTTTTTTAGGTGCTTCAGCATTTACTTCTTCATTATTATTGTTTATTTCTTCAGACATACATTTCCCAGCAAAAAATTAGTTTTCTGTAATTATTTTCGGCAATGATATGCTTAAAAAATAATTACAAATTGTATTTTTATATATATAATATTAATAAATATTTATAAAATTAGTAGCAGAATTTTTAATTATTTTTTACAGTAAAAACTTAGAAACATTTAAATATTTTTATATTAATAGCTTATTTCTAATTATGCAAAAATACAAATGAGAATAAAAAATAAAGGGAGATGTTTATAATAACAAGCTCCCTTTTAATTTTTATATTAAGAATCTAAGAACTCTTTTAATTCTTTCTTTTTGGAAGTGGCTCTTAATCTTCTTATTGCCTTAGCCTCAATCTGTCTTATACGTTCTCTTGTAACTTTAAATACATATCCAACTTCTTCTAAAGTGTGGTTATACCCGTCATCTAAGCCGTAACGCATTCTAATAACTTTCTGCTCTCTTTCAGGTAAATTATCAAGCAAAGAATCTATATGTTTTCTTAATATTTTAAAAGTAGTGATATTTTGAGGGCTTTCAAACTCTTTATCTTCAATAAGCTCTCCAAGTATTGTATCTTCTTCATCGCCAATAGGAGCATTCAAAGATACAGGATCTTTTGCAACATTTCTTACACTTTTTACCCTGCTTTCAGGCCAGCTTAAAGCTCTTGCTATTTCCTGTATAGAAGGCTCTCTTCCATATTGCTGCATATACTGCCTTAAAACTCTTGTTACTTTATTTATTTGTTCTATCATATGGACAGGTACTCTTATAGTTCTTGCCTGATCGCTTATAGAACGAGTGATAGCCTGACGAATCCACCAAGTTGCATAAGTTGAAAATTTGTATCCTTTTTTATACTCAAATTTATCAACTGCCTTAATAAGACCAATATTTCCTTCCTGTACTAAATCAAAGAAATGAAGTCCCCTGTTAGTGTATTTTTTAGCTATAGATATAACAAGCCTTAAATTAGCCTTAACAATATGGTCTTTTGCCTGAGCAATTTTTCGTCTTGAAGAATCAATTTTTCTTACCCATTCAACTAAAGTTTCTTTATCTGTACGAACCTCATCATAAATATCAGCCATACGAACTTGAGAATTATGGAAACTTGTTAATACTGCTTTTATAGCTTCCGGAGTAATATTAAACTCATCAACAAGTCTAGTATATATCTTTTTGCTTCCGCTTTCAATTTCATTGTAGTAATTTTCAAAATCACTTATCTCTTTACCGTATCTCTTTTCTAATTTTTCAAAATACTCTTCTATCTGATTGATTCTATGCAAATAAAACTTTAACTTCTCTGCAATTCTATCGATTTCCATTCTATTAAGCTTTACTTTGCTTAGCAGTTTTACTATATTTTCTTTTATCTCATTTTGCTCATTTGTAAGAGTTTTTTTAGTTTTTTGTGTAGTTGCTTTTTTTATTCTCTTATCTAAAGCTAAGTATTTTTCTGCTAAATCAACATATTCTTTTTCAAAGTTTTTATATTTTCTCTCTAATTTTCTTTTTTCTTGTGTTGAAACATTATATATTCTTGGCGGTTCTAATATCTCATGTATAGATACCTTACCGCTATGCACACATTTTATAGTGTTTAAAACCTCTCCAACAACTAAATGAGTGTTTAATATAATGGACTCTATTTCAGATTCTCCCAGTTCTATCTTTTTAGAATACTCCACTTCATCATCATGTGTAAGCAAATCAACTTTACCTATCTCTTTAAGATAAAGTCTTATAGGGTCATCATTGTTTCCAACTTTATCTTCTACATGTATGAATCTTGCAGCATCATCAATTTTATTTTGATTTTTAGAAAGACTTTCAAACTCTCTCTTGTCTTCGACAATAGCAATCTTTCTTGTACTTAATAATTGAAAAAGTATATCCATTACATCAGTATCCATATTGTCTATGGCAGCATTAATCTCTTTGAATGTAAGATATTTGTTAGCGTTTCCTTTTTCAAGCAATTTTCTAATTTTTTCATTATTTTTAATTAGAAGATCGCAATCCTCTTCAATCATCATAATCACTTCCTTGATATAGTTTTTCCTTTTGCTTATTTAGTAAATGTATTTCACGGGCTTTATTACATATAGCTTCAAATCCTTCATTACTGTGGAGCGTTGTAGTTTTTAATACTTCCTCTCTCCTATAGTCTATATCCCCGCTTTTTATCTTTACAATAAGCTCATCTAATTTTTCTTGTATATTATCACTATACAGTTTTTCCTTGCTTCTTATCTGATTAGCTATATGCTCGTTTCCTAATACGTTTAGAGCATCTTCAGCTGTTGCATCTTTATTAAGAGTTAAGAGCCTTATATAAAATTCCCTTGTGATATCTTTTTTAATAAGATCTACACCTATCTCTTTCTCTGCCTCTTTTATTAAAGATGGATTCAAAGCAAGTAAATATATTAAACTATTTTCATAGTAAAATTTATTATCTTTTACATTTTTTTGTAAAGCAGAAACAGTTTTTGTGTTTTGAGCTTTATTAGTTAAAGTCTTTAAATAATCTCTATTGAAAGCATCTCTATCAATAGAAAGTTCTGATGAAACATGAGAAATTATCATTTGTTTTTCTGTCTCACTTTTCAAAACATCTAAATACTTATAAAACAACTTTACTATATAGAGTTTTTCTTCTATACTAAGTAATGCTATATCTTTATTAGCTGATGTTTTTAATAAAAAATCATACCAAGCAAGTTTTTTATTATATAGTATATCAAAACCATTAGCATTATTTATAGTAAAAAACTCATCTAAATCTTTAGTTGTTTCTATCAATAGTATAGTCAATTTTAAATCAAACTTCAATAGTGTTAATATAGCCATTTTAGTGGCTTTTTGCCCAGCTTCATCATTATCCAAAGCTAAAACTACATTGTTGGTATATTTTTTTATTTCTTTTGCATGTTCTTCTGTAATGGCAGTACCTAAGCTTCCAACAACATTTTTTATATTCATTTTGTGGCAAGCAATAGTGTCCATATAGCCTTCTACCAATATAACTTCATCTTTTTTCATTATATGTGTTTTGGCTACATTTATACCATATAAAGTAGATTTTTTCTTAAATATTAAACTTTCTTTTGAGTTTAAATATTTCGGCTCTTTTCCATCAATGCTTCTTCCGCCAAAGCCTATAATCTCCTCTTTTTCATTGATTATCGGAAACATTATTCTATTTATAAATGTGTCATAAAAATGGTTCGGATTATTTTTACTTATGCTTGCTAAACCTAATGCATTTATATTGTTTGTAGTAATATTATTTTCATTTAAAGCTCTAATTAGAGCATTCCAGCTTGGAGGAGCATATCCTATTTTGAATTCCTTTATAATAGAGAATGGTATTTTTCTTTTTTTTAGATAATCTATAGCCTCTTTATAAAAATATTCCCCATTATTATTTTTTAATAAAAGATTTTTACCAAAGAAGTTGCAAGCTATTTTATTTATTCTTTTGCTTTCTACAAATATTTGGTCTTTATGTTTATTTTTTTGAGAGAAAAAATTGCTGGTATCAATAGAAAATCTATTTCCAAGATATTTTACAGCTTCTTTAAAATCCATAGCCTCTTTTTCTTTTAGGTATGTAAATATATTTCCTTTAGCACCGCATGTAAAACATTTATATATACCTTTAGAATCGTCAACAGACATAGAAGGATTTGCCTCTTGACCATCTTTATGAAAGGGGCATTGAACGGTATACTGATTGCCGCCTCTTGATATAACTTTATATCTATCTCTCAATATATCTATTAAAGAGACATTGGATAAAAGCTGATTTAGTTTTTCTGTAAATAAAGTATCCACAATGTTTAAAATATAGTATAGTTTAATTTATTTGTGTATAAATATTATTAATATTTTAAAAAAAGTCAAGTATAATATTATGTTCTTTCTTTATACTTTATTATAAAATAAACAATGATGAATTAATAATATTTTTATTAATTTATATATTTTATAAATTATTTAGTATTAGAAAGTATAATATGTATAATTAGTTTGCTATATCTTTTATTAGTTTGGAAGCCTCTTCAAATCTGTTTCTAATTTCTTTCCAATTTTTTTCTTTAATCAAATTTACAGGGCATAACCAAGAGCCGCCGCATGCAAATACATTTTTATTTTGAAGATATTCTTTTACATTATCAATATTTACTCCTCCTAAAGGCATGAATTTTACTCCTGCATGCTGATAAACAGGAGATATATTTTTTATCCAATCAATACCTCCATAAAGACCAGCATGGAAAAATTTTATATATTTATATCCGTAAGCTAAGCATTGCTCAACCTCGGCTGGAGTTGCAGCACCTGGTATATAATAATAGTTTTTCTTTTTAGCATATTCGAGCATTATAGGCTGAAAACCTGGGCTAATTATTATATTTGTACCTAAATCAAGTATTTTATCAACTTGTTCTGTATTTAAAACTGTGGCAGCAGCTCTTGGAAGAGTAGGATAGTCTTTGGCTAATATCTCTAAAGCCTTGTAACTATATTCTGTTCTAAGTGTTAATTCTATAGAAGGCAAAAACTCTAAGCAAAGCTCAGCTATATTTCTTATCTCCTCTTCATTTTCTACAACTACTACAGGTACAATTTTATTTTGTATGTATTTTTCTAACATAAAAATCCCATAAAATATTCTTTATTATTATTGTTTATAAAAAATCTTAATAAAAGTTTATATTTAGTATTACAGTAGTTTAATTTATCATATTTAGCTGTTAAAGTAAATATTGGCATTATTGAAGCATATATTTTCTATTACATTTCCTAAATATTTAATATCATTAGGAATTTCTCCTTTTTCAACCCATTCTCCTATTATATTGCATAGTATTCTTCTAAAATATTCATGTCTCGAATATGATAAAAAACTTCTCGAATCGGTAAGCATTCCAACAAATAAACCTAATGAAGCAGTATTCGCAAGAATTTTTATTTGTTCTTCAATTCCTTCTTTATTATCGCAAAACCACCAAGCAGAACCAAGCTGCATTTTTCCTTTTATATTTCCATCTTGAAAAGAGCCCATAAGAGTTGAAATAGGGTAGTAGTCTTTATTGTTAAGACTATAAAAAATCATTTTTGGAAGTCCGCCTTCATTATTAGCAGCTGTTAATAGTGATGATAATTTTTCTATAATATTAGAATCTCCTATAGAATCATAGCCCGTATCAGCGCCTAATTTTTTGAACATCACTTCATTATTGTTTCTAATGGCAGATATATGTAATTGCATAACTAAATTTGATTCTCTGTATTTTTTTATTAATTTCATAAGAATATACGTTTTATATTTTTCTATATCTTCATTGGATAATAATTCTTTATTCATTGCTTTTTTTAAAATATTATCTACGCTTTTTTCACTATCTGAATTAAACGGGACTATAGATAATGAACAGTCGCTTGATACACAACCTAAACTCTTAAAATAATCTATTCTTTTATATAATGCTTCAATTAATGATTTTATATCTTTTATATTTACTTTACTTGCTTCTTCCAACTTTTTTATATAACCACTAAAATCAGGCATATCAATATTTATAGCTTTATCAGCTCTAAAAGATGGTATTATTTTTGTGTCAATTTTTCCTATTTGAGCTTTACCTTCGTTTATTAATTTATGATATTCTAAATTATCTATTGGGTCGTCAGTAGTACCTATTGTATGAACCCTAAATTTTTTAAGAATATCTTTAATAGTCATATTATCTAACTTTTCATTAGCTTTTTCCCATATTATATTAGCATTTTCTTCATTAATAATTTCGTAAATATCAAAATACCTTTGAAGCTCCAAGTGACTCCAATGATATAAAGGGTTGCCTATTAAATTAGGCACGGTTTTTACCCAAGCAATAAATTTATCATAATCATTTGCATCTCCTGTTATAAATTTTTCATCTATTCCATTAGCCCTCATCATTCTCCATTTATAATGATCTCCATAAAGCCAGATTTCAGTTATATTATTAAATTTTTTATTTTCAGCAATTTCTTTTGTGTTTAAATGACAATGATAGTCAAATATAGAACATTTATTAGCATAATTATGAAAAAGCATTTTTGCTGTTTCATTATATAATAAAAAATCTTTATCCATAAAAGTTTTCATGATTTATCCTCTTTTTTAATTTATACTAAAGATTTTATGTTTTGTCAAAAAAAATTGAAAGTTTTTATTAAATTTTAAAACGTATAATAGCTAAAAAGTTATAAAGCGAATTTTCTATATACCGAAAATATAATATCATCAATAAATGGAGTAATAAATATGTTACGTTCTTTATGGACTGCTGCAAGCGGTATGAATGGTATGCAATTTAAAACAGATACAATAGCAAACAACCTTGCTAATGTTAACACCATTGGATATAAAAAAGTAAGAGCAGATTTTGAAGATTTAATATATCAAAACTTAAAAATACAGGGCACTCCTGCAACAGAAGATACCGTAACACCTGTTGGACTTCAAACTGGTTTGGGGGTAAAAAGTGCTGCTACACAAAAAATGTTTGACCAAGGTTCATTGCAGGCTACTGGAAATAAATTAGATTTAGCATTAGAGGGAGAGGGATTCTTCCAAGTGTTGATGCCTGATGGAAGCGTATCATACACAAGAGATGGTTCTTTTAAAGTTGATGCTAATGGTCAGCTTGTTACTTCTAACGGATACAAATTAGTACCTGAAATTATTTTTCCAGAAAACTTCCTTGTAGAAAAAATTAGTATATCAAGAGAGGGAGTTGTTTCTGTTACAATAGGAGATGAAAATGAACCTGTTGAGTTAGGAAACATCACATTGCATAGATTTATAAATCAGGCTGGACTGCTCTCTATAGGTGATAATTTATATAAAGAAACTGTAGCAAGCGGACCTGCATTTGAAGGCGAGGCTGGTTCTAAAGGTTTCCCTAGAATACATCAAGGCTTTGTTGAAATGTCTAATGTTAAAGTAGTAGATGAAATGGTAGATATGATAGTTGCACAGAGAGCTTATGAAATGAACTCTAAAGCTGTACAAACTAGCGATAATCTACTAGCTACTGTTGTAAATTTAAAAAGATAATTTAATTAATAGTTAAAAAACAAAGAGAGTTTTTAATTTTTTTAAAAGCTCTCTTTTCTATATATATCACCGTAAGTATCTTTTTTAGCTGCATAAAGCGATGTAAGCATATCATATTCTTCTTTAATATCTTCAGAATAAGAAAGCTTTGTTTCATCATAATTACTTCCAGCATTATAATATCTAAGACTCTGTATTATATCGCCATTAAATCTATTTAAAAGTTTAGCTATAAACCTAGTGCCAAGTATGATGTTTTCTCTATGATTATATCTATTAAGAGTAGGATCAACATCTTTATTTGCTATAGGAGTAATTTGGCAGTATCCGTAAGCATTTTTCTTAGACAAAGCAGTCGGTATAAAATCACTTTCTATTTTTATTAATGCTATCATAAGTAATGGATCTATATCATAGCTTTGAGATATATCGAAAACATCTTTAATAAACCAAAAATCTTGATTATAGTGATTAGAAATGTCTTGTATTAAATTAACCCAATTATTTGTTACAAAAGAATAATTATTAATATTGAAACTATGTGTCTCTAAATTACCAGCACACAGTATTAAACTAAAAATGATTACAATTCTTTTCATAATTTTACCCCCAATAAAATTAAAGTTTTTCTTCGCTCCTTTAACTATTTAAAAAATAGTAGCTATAAATTAAAGTCATAAAATTATATACTATTTTTTCATATAAATCAATAGTTTATTAGATATTTTATACATATAAAAAAATATTTTTAGTTGACATAATATATATATATACTGTACAATATAACATATTATTATTTTATATATTTCGAGGTTTTATAGATGCAAAACTCTATGGACAATATTTTAAATCATATATCCTATAATATAAAAAATGAAGATTATGAAGGAACTTTGGAAGCTTTAGATAATATTCTAAAAAAAGTACCAAAGAATTATAGAGCTAATTTATACAAAGGCCAATTGTGTGTTGAGATAAAAAAATTTGATGATGCAATCAAATATTTTGAGGAAGCTAAAAGAGTAGATATTAATACATTCAAATCTTATAATTTGCTTGGTATAAGCTATCATGCAATAGGAAACTATGATAAAGCTATAGAATGCTTTTATGAAACATTAAAAATACTTCCAAAATCTTATACAGCATACAATTTGCTTGGTATAAGTTATTACAAAAAAAATGAACATGATAAAGCAATAGAATGTTTTAATAAAGCAATAGAGATTAATCCTAAGTATGATAAGGCTTATAACAATTTAGCATTATATCATTATAGAAGTAAAAATTATGAAGCAGCAATAAACTTTTTTGAAAACTCAAAAAGTATGGATGAGATGACTTTTAAAGCTTATGATATGCTTGGAATGTGCTATTATAATATTGACAATTATGATAAAGCGATAGAATGTTTAAATAGATATTTGCAAAGCAACAGCCGCTCTTATAAAATATCAAATACATTAGGAGCAATATATTCTTACCTAAAAGATTATGACAAAGCAATAGAGTATTTTAATAAAGCAATAGAAATTAACCCTAAATATGCTAATGCTTATAATAATCTTGCATTAATATTTTTTAATAAAAAAAACTTTGATAAAGCGGCATTATATTTTGATAAAGCAAGAAAGTTTGATTTGGATTCTTTTACAGATTATTATAAATTGGCAATTAGTTATTATTCAAAAAAATACTATTATGAAGCAATAGAATATTTTAATAAGGTGATAGAAAGAAATGCTAATTCATATAAGGCTTATAATTTTATTGGGCTTTGCTACTCATCAAACGAAGAATATGATAAGTCTATAGAATATTTTAAAAAGGCTATAGAAATAAATGATATGTATTACAAGGCCTATAATAATTTAGCTAATGCATATTTAAATTTAAAAGACTATGATGAAGCTATAAAATATTTTAAATCTTCTATAGATATTAATGATAATGATGAGGCCTATTATGGAATAGCTATTTGTTATTATAACAAAGATGAAAAAGAAACAGCAGCATATTATTTAAATAAAAATATTGATAACATAAATGAAAATTATATAGATATGCTTTTTAATATTTATATAGATTTGGAAGATTATGATAAGGCAATTGTATGTGTTAGAAAAAACAATAAATATTATGATAAGCTTATAAATATTTTGTATAATAAAAAAGAGTATTCAAAAATAATAACTTTATTTGAAGAAAACAATAATATAGTTAATGAAAATAATGAGATTATAGCTAATTCATACTTCTATACAAAAAATTATGATAAAGCTATAGAATACTATAAAAAACTGTTAGAAACAAATAAAGACAATTTTATTTATTATAATAATATTGCTATTTTATTTTTCTTAAAAAATGATTACTCTTCTATTGTTGAAACTTATTTAAAATATTTAGAGAATAATGGTTTAGCAAGCTACAGTATATTTTTGCTTTCATATAGTTTACTTGCAAACAAAAAAATTAGCTATAATGATTTTTTAAAACTAACAGATAAATGTTTAGAGAAAAGTTTGATATATACAAATTATACAAAAACTATATATCAAACTTTTAAATATGATACCAACACTTTAAAAACCATATTTGAAAACAGAATACAATTTTGTGATTCTCATACTATATTAAAAGATGAGTTCACAGAAAATCATTTAAGAGCATTAAAACCTATATTAGAAAAAGTGGATATAATTTCATTTTATAAAAATATAGATGATATTAATAATTGGAATACTGACACTATATGCATAGAATATGAACTATTAGATTCTAATATATGCATTGCTCATAAAAACGATAACACTAACATATACGGTAAAAAGGCTAAGTTTTTATCATCTAATGAAGACATAGAATACGGCAATTTGCTTTCTATTTTTTATAAAGATAGAGATAAAATAATATCATATAAAAAAGAATTACAATTAAAAGTAAAAGCGGTATATTTATCATATAGTTTTGATGATTCTGATATAAACCTTATGAAATGCATACTAAAAAATGAAAACATAAAACTATATAAAATGAATAATGATAATTCATATAATGAGATTTAAAATATTTATTGTAATATAAAGTTTCTTGTTTCTATATAAGGCGTTTCATCTGCAATATAGGATTCTATTACAACAATATAATTTCCTTTTGGAAGAGTTACCAATTCCTCTTTTGTTATAGTGAGCTTAAACACATCATCTTGTAAAATCGCATTATACTCTCTTTCGCCTCCATTTTGTAATTGAAGAAGCACTTTTACTTTTGTATTAGGGTCTGGCATTTCTAAAGCATTATTAGGATAATTATATGATGAAACATAAATATCTATATTCATGTCGCTGTTTCTATTAACTATTGCAGGCATTTCAATATCTTCTATTCTACTCATTTTTGTTGATAGTTTTTCTATCCAATATTCAGCAGTGTAAGCATAATCTTTAAAAGCAGTTAATTCTATATAATTAGCCTTTGAATCTATTCTTGATATAAAGAAAGGTCCGTTTGATATATAAGCGTGTCCATATTTATCTATAAAGTCAATAGCAGCCTGATATCTTTTAACAGCCTCTTCTTTTGTAATAAAATCTTCTATTCCTGCAGGTATATATTCACTATCTCTCATCTCAATTAATTTTTCTTTTATGTCAGCCACACATATAGGATTTTTTACATCTATAGCTGTCAATGATTGGTCTTGTGAAATAGTATAAACATTACCAGATTTAGAGCCCTCAAGAACAATTTTCATTATAGCTTCATTTATCTCAAAAGGAATGACTGTGTTTCTATTAGGGTTGCCTATTTTAGGACCAACTGCAGCAATAGCAATTTGTCTATTCATATCCATTGGCCAATAATAGTTGCCATAGAGTGTAAAACTTCCATCTTCATTTATTACACTTCCAACTGCATTATCCATAGCAGAAGTATATCTTCCAGCCATAGCAGAATCATAATACTTATCATTTTCATTTGTCTTTGTTATTATGTTTGCAATAAACACACTTCCATACATCAAATCAACTAAAGATGAATCTATGCCATGATGCCATTTAAAGCTTTTTGGTTTAAAATCACATTTTACATAAGCAGTAAGATTATCAGCCTTTTTATAAGTTATCTCACCATTTTCAACTTTTGTAGTTAAACCCTCTTCCCATTTTTGAGTATAAGGGTTATACATCTTAGCATTATTAGGAACTTTTACAGTGCCTACTGGTATGCCATTATTACCTGCTATAACACCTATCTCTAAACTGTTAGTATCAGCTTCACCGAGTATAAACTCTGTCTTTGCAGTGGAAGGCGATTCAAATGTAGCACCAGCATCAGAACAAGGACCTATCATTATAGCAGAATATGCATCAGAAAATCCTCCCACTCCCACAGGGTCCCAAGGGCTTATAAATAATGAACCTTGTGCAGAATGCTGAAGAACCCTAAGCACTTTTTCACCGTTTCTATTTGGTTTTATGTCGGCACTTCTTATAGACCAATCATTAACACCATCGCCAACGCCATAAAGCATTCTTCTGTTAAATCTTTCTTTATTTGCTACAAAAAACTGCGTTTGAGAGTTTAAATATATCCGTACAGCATCTTCAAGCCCAATCTCTTGCAAACGCATATTACCATTCCAATATTCATCAGCAGTTAAAAACCAGCCGTTTGAATTTTTATCGCTTATTCTTGAAGCTTCTTTATTATCATAATTCCAAAACTCAGCAACGTTTCCGCCAGGCATATAGTTGCCTTCTCTTACATACATTTGCCTAAGCGTAACATCCCACCAAGCTCTTGTTGCCCCTGCTCCCCAAGCTTCTGTTATAATATTCCATTCATAATCTTTTGGGTTTGAACCATACACAACTTGGGTGGATTTGTTTCTGTCGTATAATAGTTTTTCTACTTTTATGCCTGTCTTTTCTATTAAGTCTGATATTGCATTGCCTGCAGGAAGTCTTCCTGTGGGGTCATCAACCCTTATAACAAATTTAATAGTTACTATTTCACCATTATATTTCCACCAGCCATTTTCTTTTTTTAGCTTTCCTCTGTTTTCTGGAAGATTAGCAGCTTTTTCCATAGCTTTATTTATATCATTAATTGCTTTCTCTTCATTTCCGTTTGCTGTCATACCCATTTTTGAAGGAATGAGATTATATCTATAAGTACCGGGCTGACCGGGTGTTGCTTGAGTAAATGAAGGCTCACCTGCCCCTCTTAAAATTTCATCAACAAGTTTTTTTCTGTCTATCAAAAAATTCATTGCAAATCTTACTTCTCTTATAGCAAGAGGATTAAAGTGAGTTTTACCGTCTCTTGTAGTAACTGTATAAGGGGCTTTATTTGGCACAGGATTAAAAAGCAAAGACCAAGAACCAGAAGGTACAGCATAAGTATCAAGTTTCTCCAAATCACTTTCACTTAATGATAAATATGTGCTTCCGTCTATTCCGCTAGCCATTAAATCTGCACGTCCGTCTGCCACATCTTTAATAGCTATTGTCATATCGGTTCTCACTTCATATATTATTTTATCTATTAACGCTCCGCCTCTGTCTATTTCTTTTATTTCTTCTTGACTGCTATTAGAACATGAAAATAATGTTAATAAACTAAATATTGATAGAAAAATTTTATTCAAAAATTTCATTAAAAGCCTCATATATGTAATAAAAATACTACTTAACATAATAATCTCATAAATAATAAATGTCAATATAAGTATATATATGAAGTTAGAAATTAAGTATATAATAAATATTTGTATATATTTTTGAAAAGCATATATTTTATATTGGTTTTTTTATTTTTATAAGCAGTTTGTATTTCAAAAAAGTTTATAATATTTTTTATAAAAATAAAAAAATACCAAATTATTTTTAGTATATAAATTTATAAATATATTGATGCAATTTTTATAAAAAGTATAATATATGAAATATATGCTTAATTATTTTTAGTTATTTTATCTATAGCTTCCCATAAACCTTGTAAATAAACTGCTCCTAATGCTCTGTCATAAAGTCCGTATCCTGGCATAGACACTTCATCCCAAATAGCTCTTCCGTGGTCAGGTCTAAATGGTCCTTCAAAGCCTATATCATAAAAAGCCTTCATAATAGCAAACATATCCATTGAGCCATCGCTTGATAAGTGAGCTGCTTCTTGGAATTTACCGGGTGCGGTATGCTCTAAGTTTCTTACATGAGCAAAGAAAATTTTTCCTTTTAAACTTTTTATTATATCAGGTATATCATTTTTAGGGTTAGAACCCAAAGAACCCGCACATAATGTTACACCATTACAAGAGCTATTAACACTATTAACCATCCTTAAAATATTTTCTTTATTGACTATTATTCTCGGAAGTCCAAATACAGGCCATGCAGGGTCATCAGGGTGTATAGCCATTTTTATATTATATTTCTCACATGTAGGCATTATAGCACTTAAGAAATATTTTAAATTTTCAAATAACTTTTCATCATCAATATCTTTATACATTTCAAAAAGTTCTTTTAATCTGCTCAACCTTTCAGGCTCCCAACCAGGAAGTACAAAACCGTTGGAATTAGAATCAATTTTCTCAAACATTTTCTCTGGCTCTATTTTGTCTATTATATCCTGATCGTAAGATAAAACAGTAGCTCCATCTGGTCTTATCTTAGCTAAATCACTTCTAGTCCAATCAAATACAGGCATGAAATTGTAGCATACTAAATTAATTTTATTTTTTCCTAATACTTCTAATGTTTTTATATAATTTTCTATATATTTATCTCTACTAGGCAGACCTATTTTTATATCATCATGTATGTTTACACTTTCTATGCCGTATATTTTTAGTCCTGCATTTTCCACTTCTTTTTTTAGGCTTTGTATATCTTCTTCTCTCCAAGCTTCTCCTGCTTTACTGTCATATAATGTTGTTATAACTCCCTTTACTCCCGGTATTTGTCTAATCTGTTTTAAAGTTACAGAATCAAAATTCTTTCCAAACCATCTTAAAGTCATTATCATAATAAATAATTCTCCTTAATCATTTTATGTATTTTTCTAAGCATTCTTTTACAGCATTTTCTTTACTTATCATTTCTTTAAAATAATTTTCTATTTTGTCTCCTAAATTTATTTTTTCATCGTATAAATTAACAGCAAATATAGTTTTGTTTGATAATATAGGTTTTAGATTATTTCCTAAGCTTTCAGGTTCTTTGAATTTTATATATTTTATATGTTGTTGTAATTCTTCAAGCATAGGGTCTGGGCTTATTTCTATTACATTTCCTTTATCATCTATACCCATTAAATATCTAATCCAAGCTGCTATTGTTAGAGGTATGCCTATTAAAGAAGAACAATCAAGTTTATTTTCTGCATAAGATTTTAGAGTTTCTCCATATCTTATAGGTATTTTTTGAGAGGTGTCTGTTGCTATTCTTTGAGGCGAATCTGGTATATAAGGATTTACTAAACGCTCTTCAATTACCTCTTTTATAAAATCTTTAGGATTCAAAATTTTAGGATTAGCAACTACTTTCATACCCTCATCATATCCTATTATTTGAACTAATTTTTTTAATTTATGATTTCTCATCTCTTCATAAATAAAATCATAATTGAGTAAGCATCCAAATATTGCTAAAGCTGTATGCAAAGGATTTAAGCATGTTGCAACTTTCATTTTCTCTGAATTTTTAACCGTTATTCTATCTGTTAAATATATACCAGCTTTTTCAAAATCTGCTCTTCCGTTTGGAAATAAATCTTCTATAACTAAATATCCAGTACTTTCAGCATTTACAAAAGGTGCCATATTGTTGCCGCCTATTTTAAATAAACTCATATCTTCAAACTCAATATCTTCTAATTTTTTTGCTATAATTTCAGAAGGCCTTGGAGTTATTTTATCAATCATGCTTAAAGGAAAAGCAACTTTGCTATTATTATCAAGATATTCTATAAATCTATCATCAGCAAAACCATTTTTATTCCACTCTTTAGCTATTTCAATAATAGATGATTTCAATTTATCTCCATTATTAGAGCAGTTATCTATACTAAGCATAGCTATGGGATAAGCTCCGTTTTTGTATCTTTCCAAAAGCATAGCAGCAGTCATACTCATAATATTTTTTGCTTTTTTCGGTTCATTATTAATATCTTCTTGAACTATATTGCTGTAATTGCCGTTTGAGTCTTTTATAGAATAGCCTTTTTCAGTAATTGTAAAACTTACTATTTGAAGAGAGTTTGATATAAATATCTTCTTTAATGAATCATAATAATTTATAAAATCAGCATGCAGTATATTAGTTATGCTTCCTATAATTTTTTTATCTATATCACCATTGCTTTTTATAGATGCTAAAAGGGTAAGATTATCGAAAGGCTTATAAACTTTATCAATCATTTCATAATCATCATCTCTTCCAGCAGCATGCGTGTCTACGGCTATTATACCTGTATCTATTATATTATCATTTAAAAGCTTATCTGCCACTGCTGCTATAAATCCTCTGAATATATTTCCTGCACCTAAATGAATCCAGGTAGGTTTTTTATTTGTATTTTCTATAATTTTTTTTATATCATATTTTGGAATTTTTATATTAGCTTTTTTAAAAAAATCTTTATTATTATTTAATGTATTTATATTTAATTTCATTTATAATGAAAATCCTGTTTATATAATAGTGTCTATTAATTTTATAAAAAGAATATAAACTGTCAAGGTCTTATTAATTTTATATATGTTTTTATTATAATAATTAACAATGATTTTTGAAATTATTTTTTATATGCATAATCTTTTTAACAAAATAATTATAAGAAATTATTGATAAAAAACGAAATTAAAGTTATTTTTATAATTTTTATTTAAAATTTCTATCTATTTCTAAATTTCTTAAAGTTTCCATCATTTGTATTTGCATTTGTATTCTAAAGTTATCATTAACAGCACTATTTACAGCATTATTATTTGGTGATTTCTGATATATTTGTGATTGTATTTTAGCATTATTTACTCTCATTCTATCTTCAAGCATTCTAATTCTTGGAGAATATCTGCCGTCTATTGCTTTTAATTTTTCTCTCTCTTGATAAGTCATATATCCATTTCCAAATTTATAGAATCTTCCATTTTTATAATATGTTTTTGTATATCCGTAATTTTTATATCTTTGATTATACAAATCATAACGAGGCTGATATTGTGGTATTCTTTGGTTAGGTATTAATGGTTTTACATTGCCCACTCTTGGTGTTGGAGAATAATAATATTGTGAAAATAAATTAATTGATAGTATAAAAAATATACAAAATAATTTCTTCATTGTTTTACCTCCGTATATATTAATTATACAAATAGTAAAAATAAATTCAATAACTCCGCATAATACAAAGTATTACACGGAGTTTTTGAGTAAATTATGAGTAATTATTCTTAAGTTGTGTATTATATTAGACGATTGATATTCAAAAAAGTTCCCGAAAAATTATTTTTTTTATATTTTTTTATGTTTTTTAATACTTTGACAAATGAGGCATTTTATTATATCCTGTATAGGACTATAAAAATATAATTATATAAAGGACTAATATGAAATTTAAAATAGAAAAAAAAGTATTTAACACTTTAGATAATTTATGCATAGCATTTGTTGTAGCTAAAAATATAGACAACAGAGAAAATGATAAATATGTTATGGATTTACTTGATAACAACTTATCAAAATCTCAAAAAGAATTAGAAAATATAAAGATAAAAGAATATAGTGAAATATTATGCTATAGAAATGCTTTTGAAAAGTTATCTATTAACCCTAATAAATTTTTATCATCTATAGAGGCTATTCTTACAAGAGTGTCAAAAGGTAAAGGGTTCCCTCATATAAATAAAATAGTAGATTTAGTTAATGCTTTATCTATAAAATACAGACTTCCTATGGGTTCTCATGATATTGATTCTATGAATGATGATTTTTGTGTAAGATATTCTGTTAAGGGGGATAAGTTTTTACCTTTTGGGGAGACTGAAACAGAATTATTAGAAGATAATGAACTTGTATACACTTGCGGTAATGATATAAGAACAAGAAGATGGATATGGAGGCAAAGCGAGTATGGAAAGATTGTAGAGACTACAACTAATATTATTTTTCCAATAGATGGTTTTATTGGTGTTAATGATAAAAAAGTAATGGATGCTAGAGATGAACTTGAAACTATTTTAAAAGAGTTATTTAATTGCACCACTATAAAAGGTTTTTTAAGCAAAGAAAATAATGAATCTGAAGAGTTTTAATTAAAGGGTATTTATGAACAATAATTCAAGCAGCAGTATGAGAGAAGAGATATTAAATCTTGTAAAAAGCGAGGAGATAGTAAAACCTACCAGATATTTAGGCGGCGAGATAAACGCTATAATAAAACCTAATATGCCTTTTAAATTTGTTATGTGTTTTGCTGATATGTATGAAGTAGCAATTAGCAATTTGGGGCTTTCTATACTTTATGAGGTTATTAACTCTATTGAATATGCTTCTTGCGAGAGAGTGTATAGTATTGCTGAAGATTTTGAGAAACTTTTAAGAGAAAAAAATATACCGCTTTATACTTTAGAAACTTTCAGCAGAGTAAAAGATGCTGATGTTTTGGGGTTTACTTTGCAGTATGAGCTTATATATACAAATATACTTCAAGTGTTGGAATTAAGTCAAATACCTATACATAGAGAGAGTAGGGGAGAAGATGTACCTATAATAGCTGCAGGAGGCCCAAGCGTATTTAATCCTTTTCCTTTGGTTGATTTTATTGATGTGTTTTTGTTTGGCGAATTTGATTTTGAGATGAAAAACTTTGTAGATATAATTTATAATCTCAAGAAAAACGGAGCTAAAAGAGATGATATATTAAAAGAGCTTTCAAAACTTGAATATGCTTATGTTCCAAAATATCCAAGAGATAATGTAAAAAGAATATTCGTTGAAAATATTAATGAAATGCCTTATGTGAAGAAACCGTTAGTTCCTCTTGTTGAAGGCATACAAAATAGAATATCCATTGAAATAGCGAGAGGTTGTACACATAGCTGCAGATTTTGTTTAGCTGGAATTACCTATAGACCTGTAAGAAACCGTACTATAGAAAAAATAGTAGACATAGCAATGGAGTCTTTAGAGGCAACGGGAGCAAACACTTTAAATTTATTTTCACTTTCTGCTGATGATTATCCTTATATTGGTGAATTAATAGAATATTTACAGACACTCGGAGAGCATAAAGGATTTTCTCTATCCTTGCCTTCATTAAGAATAGATTCATTCGATAAAGAAACTGCAAAGCGAATTGGTCAATTTAGAAAAACAGGATTAACATTTGCATTAGAAGTAGGAAGCCACGAGTTAAGAGAAAAGATAAACAAATCAATGGACGAAGATGCAATTTATAATATACTTGCCGATGTTCATAAGATGGGCTGGAAGATAGTAAAAATATATTTTATGATAGGATTCACCGATAACCCAGAAAAAGAATCTGATGAAATAATAGAAGCTCTTGAAAAAATGCTGGAAGTATCAAAAAAGAAAGTAAAAATAAATGCCGCAATTAATGTGTTTATACCAAAACCTCATACACCTTTAGAAAATAATAATCAGCTTACAGATGAAGAAGCTATTTACTATATAGGAAAAATAAGAGACCATTTTAGAGGAAGCAAAGTAGCTATAAAATATCATCCTCCAAGAATGGCAGAAATTGAAGGGATAATATCAAGAGGCGATGAAAAAATAGGAGATATTATTTATAAAGCATATAAAAAAGGTGCAAGATTTGATGCTTGGGTTGAGCATTTCAAATATGATGTTTGGAAGGAAGTTATAGAAGAGAGCGGATACACCATAAAAGGACTATTAAGCAAAAAAATAAATATGCCTTGGAAATGCATTGACACTCTTGTAAGTCAGCAATTTTTTGATAAGGAATATGAAAGATTTCAAAATGGAAAGTTTACAGACTACTGTTTTACAGGAAACTGTCAAAATTGTGGTATAGATTATAAAAAATATTGCCATAAATATAAAAAAGAAGTGTTAAATACAAACTTTACTCAAATGGTTGAAGAATTAAAAACTCTAAATAAAAGAGATATATTCGCTGTAAACTATAAAGTATTTATGAAGTTTAAAAAAGAAGGCATATCATCTCTTTTGGGTATGCATGATTTATCGCGTGTAATGGTTTGTGCTTTAAAGATAGCAGGTGCAAGCATAGCATTAAGCAAAGGTTTTCACCCTCTTGAAAAAATAGTATTTACGCCTCCTACTCCTTTTGCCTGCGAGAGTGATGCTGAATATATGGAAGTAAGTTTAACTGATAATATAGACATAGATTTACTTAAAAACAAAATTAATAACTTACTCTCTCATATAGGAATAGAAATATTAGAAGCTAACTTTATAGCTGCAAACATAAAAAAAATACAAACTCTTCCAAAAAACATTTTATATAAAATAAATACTAATGATAACAGTAAAGCATTTAATTTACTTTCAAATAAAGAAACTCTAAAAGAAAGTGAAGAGCGTTTGGGAGATTATATATTAAACAAAAAAGATAATGATATATTTGTAACTATACTACAAAATGATAATAAACCTATAAGAATCAGAGATATTAAGAGCTATTTGTTGAAAAACAATGTTAATATAATAAGCTTAAGGAAATTAGAGTTAGTATATAGCTGAAAAACTATATTTTGTCATAGAAGTTTTTTTCTTCAACTTTTTCCCGCCTTCGCACCCACAGGCACTTCCTTCGGTCGCGGTGCGGACTTCGTCAAAGTTGCAAAAAGTGCAATTTATTTAAGATTATATATTAAAAATATGTATAAAAACGCAGTGTGAAATTTTAGTTAAAAATGCAGTTATTTTGCTTCTTTTATACCAATACCGAAAGGTACCTACTCGGTAAAAGAAGTTGGAGTGTGGTGGCTAGTCTCCGTACCGCGTATCTGCGGTAAAAAGAACATAAAAAATAACAAACTTAAATTTTTTACTATAAATAGCTTTAATTTAAAAATCTATAAATACAGAAAAATCGTTTTGTAAATATTTATCTTCTATATGTATTTTATAATTTAAATTAAGCTTTTTTAATATATCTTGAGTAAGCAGAAGTATATCATCTTTTTTGTAATAATAATATTTATCTCCATATTTTTCTTTACAAGATATATCAAGCAAATTAAAACAAACTCCCTTTCTTGCCGCCAACAAAAATGCTTCTATAGCCTCTTTTAAAAATGCTTCATTGTTTCCCAAGTTCAAATTAAATATTCCAGAAGTGTATATATAATCAACATCATCTTCTATATCAGTCTTTTTAAAGAAATCCATAGTCATAAATTGCGGGCTAATATTTTTATAAGTTTTTGATTTTGCTCTCTCAACCATCTCAGGCATAATATCTATACCTATGTAATATAAATTGATGTTATTTTTATCTATATATTCAGCTAAACTTCCAACCCCGCATCCAACATCAAGTAAAACATTACCGCTCATATTAAAATGCTCTATTAATGCCTTAAACCTTAAATTCTGTGCGTCTTCAGATTCCCAGTCAACTACTTTATAATCTGGAATATTTAAGTCATTTACTCTGTTTATATAATGCTCTACTATTATAGATTTTCTGCTTTCTTCCATAAAAATATAATCTCTCTTTAATTGTTAATTTATCAATTTATATAATTATTTATTTAAACTTAATTTATATATAGTTTTCTCTTTATAATCCCTGTCAGGCGAATATATTATACTAGGAAAATGCAAAAAATTCAAAGTACCAGGTAAATACTCACTCTCAAAACAAAAAGCCATATGTTTATTTAATACAGTATTTCTCACTTCTCTATTATTAAGCATGTTTCCAGAATAAAAATGCATAGCAGGTTGTGTTGTGTAAAACTCTAAACTTATACCTGTTTTTTCACTATAAGCCTTAGCCTTTAATTTATTTATATCATTATTAGTAAATATAAAACAATTATCATATCCTCCGCATTTTTCTATATCTATCCCTACTTTTTTGTTTTTTGTAAAGTCAAAAGGAGTGTTATCTGTTTTTAAAATCTCTCCAGTAGATACGCATTCATCTGTTACAGGAAGATAATATTTTGAATCTATAAATAATTCATGCTCATATATAGTGCCGTCTCCATTTAGATTCCAATATGCATGGTTGGTAAAGTTTAAAGGAGTTTTTTTATCTGTTTTTGCAAAATAATCTATTATTATCTCATTATCATCAGTAAGAGTGTAAGTAATATTAATATTTACGTTTCCTGGGTAGCCCTCTTCACCGTCTTTTGAAAAATAAGAAAATAATACTGTTTTATCATTAATACATTTAGAATCAAATTTTTTAAAAGATATACCCTCAACACCTCCATGAAGATGATGTTTGTTATTATCATTTTTAGCCAATTTATATGTTACGCCGTCTAATGTAAATTCTGCATTTATAGTTCTATTTGCAACTCGTCCAACAGAAGCACCTATATAATCATGGGCTTTAAGATAAAAATAAATATCATCGCTTCCAAAAGAAACCTGAATATCATTATTGTTTTTATCTTTTACAAATACTCCAACTATTGAAGCCCCAATATCTGTGAGTTTTAATATCATATCATTTTTATTTTTTAGTTCATAAAGTAAATAGCCATTATTAAAATTTTTTACTTGCATTTTTTTTTACTCTCCAATTTATTATAGGCAAGATTATATAAATATTTTAACTAGTTTTCAACTTAATTTCATTTTTATTTGCAATAAAAAATATTGTTTTTTTTACATATAAATATAAAATATAGAGCATAATTATTTTTAAGGATTATAGAAGTGAAAGATTTACTTATTGAAATATTGGTTGAAGAGATACCTGCAGATTTTGCCTATCCTGCAAGTATGAGTTTTAAGAAAATTATGGAAGATACCCTAAAAAATAATGGTATAGGTTTCAAATCCATAATAGCCTACACAACTCCAAGAAGATTATCTGTTCTTGTTGAAGAAGTAGAAGAAAAGTCAAAAGATGAAGTTGTAGAGTCAAGAGGACCTTTATTAGATAGTGCTATAAAAGACGGTTCTTTAACAAAAGCAGGAGAAGGGTTTTTAAAATCTCATAATATTGACAATATTAAAAATATAGATGAAAAAGAAGATTTTAATAAAGCATATATAAAAGAAGTAGGCGGAAAAAAATATTTATTTGTGAAAAAAGAAAAAAAAGGCGTAGATACTAAAAAATTATTCGAAGAAGTATTAGAAGATATTGTATCTAAAATAGATTTCAAAAAGAAAATGAGATGGGGAAATAAAGATTTTGCATTTGTACGTCCTATTAGAAATGTGCTCGCTTTATTTGGTAATGAAGTTATAAAAACTACTGTTGCTGGAATAGAGACTAACAATAAAGTAACTGGACATAGGCTGCTCTCTCCAGAGTTTAAAGAAATTAATAACCCTAAAGATTATGAAAAAACTTTAGAAGAAAAACATGTAATTGTTTCAAGAGAAAAAAGATTAGAAAATATAGTAAGTCAATTAGAAAATATCGAAAAAGAGTTTGGTTTTGAAGCTGTTTCAAAGAAAAAAGTTTCTGAAATAGTTGTGGATTTGGTAGAAGAACCTTATTTACTTACTGCTGAATTTGATTCTAAATTTTTAGAGGTACCTAAAGAAGTTTTAACAAGTGAAATGATTGAGCACCAAAAATATTTCCCATTATGTAAAAAAGACGGCTCTTTAACTAATATATTTGTAATTACAGCTAATCAGCCTAAAACTCCTCAAATAATAGCAGGAAACATAAGAGTATTAACAGCAAGACTTTCAGACGGTAGATTCCTTTATCAAGAAGATATTAGAAAGGGCATGGACGAAATGAATGAAAGACTTGAGATGCTTATGTTTAGAAAAGAGCTTGGAAGCGTTTCTGATAAAGTAAAAAGACTTGAGAGAAACTCTGAGATTTTAATAAAGCTTTTGGGTTATGATAATGATAAAGAAAATATACTTAAAGCTATAAAATATATGAAATCAGATTTGGTAAGTAATATGGTTTACAACTTCCCAGAGCTTCAAGGTATAATGGGCGGTTATTTTGCTAAGTCTATGAATCTTAATGATGATGTAGCCTTAGCTATTAACGAACAATACAGACCTTTATTTGCTTCTGATAATATACCTTCTAATGATACTGGTAAGGCTATAGCTATACTTGACAAGATGGATAATATTGTAGCTGGTTTCTATGTTGCTGATATACCTACTGGCTCTCAAGACCCTAATGCTTTAAGAAGACAGGCACTTGGTATTGTAAACATTCTTATAAAATCTAAAAAGCATGTTAATCTTAAAAAATTAATAGAAGATTCTATTAACTCTATGCCTAAAGATGCTAAAGTAAATAAAAGCAATGATTTATTGAATGATATATTTGAGTTCTTTAAATCTCGTTTTGAAAATGATATTGACTTTGCAAAAGATTCTGTTGCGGGTGTTCTTTCTACTGGCATAGATGATATGTATGATGCTTACTTAAAGATAGAAGCTATTGATGCGTTTAGAAAGAAAAATGAAGAATTATTCTCTAATCTTTTATTAGTGTTTAAGAGAGTAAAAAATATGATTAAATCTGCTAAAGAGGTTAGTTTAGATGAATCATTATTAAAAGAGGAAGCAGAGAAATCTTTATACAATACTTATAAAGAAAAATTAAATGAAGTTAATAAACTTATGGAAAAAAGAGAATATGAACAAACATTTGCTTTATTAGCAAGTCTTTATGAACCATTAGACAAGTTCTTTAAAGATATTATGGTAAATGTAGATGATGAGAAAATAAAAAATAACCGTATAGCTTTGCTTTCTTCAGTAGATAAGATTTTCAAGAATATGCTTGACTTCTCTAGTTTGGTAAAATAATAAAATTATAAATTGAAGGGGGTTTATTAATAATAATAAAGCCCCTTTTTTTATATAAAAATAATTGATTAGGATAAATTGGATTATATAAAAATATTTTACGATAACAAATACTTCTCTTCTAATACTTTCAAAGGTTTGCTGAATTGTTTAGTTAATAATCCTACAAAAATAGCTCCTGCAATAGTTCCTTCTCTCACTCCTTCCAAATGTCCTAAAAATGATAACACGGTTACAACTGCTATTATTACTAACAATGTGTCAAATGCTATTTTAGTATTGCCGAATTTTACAGAAAATATTTTACAAATTGCTAAAACAACTCCCTCTCCAGGTGTAGTAACTAATTTTGCCATTACTTCTATGCTTACACCTAAACCAAGTAACATTATTCCTAATATACATAAAAGCCATTGCTGAAAATAATTTGTGTATGTTATATCTTTTATTAAATAAGCAGAAAAATCAATCATAAGACCAAACAAAATAAGTGCAGGTATTTGAAAAAGCTGAAATAAATCATACTTTTTTCTGAGAAGTAATATTTGTATTAATATAAACACAAGATTGATAATAATAGTTGTTACACCTACTGATAAACCTGATATTGAACTTGCCACATACGGCACACTCGAAATAGGAGAGGTGCCAAGTGCCGCTTTAATAGAAAATGATATTCCTAAAGACATAATAGCAAGACCGATTAATAATATTATACATCTTTCAATAAAACGATTTTTAAAAATTTCTCTGTTCATAAATTAAACTCCCTTAAGCGACTGACACATTTTCATTAACAGTTCTTTTAATTTTTCTTCATCTTCTTTTGATATCTCATTTGTAGCAATACTTTCTATATCTTCAAAAACTTTCTGCATATAATTTGAAGCTTCTACTCCCTTTTCTGTTAGAGAAACATAAAGAGAACGCCTATTACCGTCATGCTGCTTTCTTGTGATGAGCCCAGCATTTTCCATACCCAATAATATGCTTCCTACAGTTGTTTGCTCTATTTCTAAATAATTTGCTATAGTTTTCTGGTCTGCTTCTTTGAATTTAGATAAAAAATATAATACTTTAGGCTGACCAGATGTAAGCCCTATTTTGTTTGCTTCAAGCATTACTCTCTTTGCAAACATAGAATTAGCTTTCATTAGTAAATAGTGTAGATTCTCCAATGTGAGTATCCTTATAATAAGTATTGCTATAATGAGATAGCTTATTATATAATGTTCAAAAAAAATGTCAAATAAATTATTATCATTCATAAACTATAATTATATAAAATACTATATTTTTATTTGAAAGAATAGGGATTATGAAAGAATTACACAATTCTTTTGTAAAGATAATTTACTTTTTTACAAAAAACTGTAAAAAAACTTGACAAATAATTAATAATATACTATACTATTATTATAATTAAATAAAACCGTTAAGGAGAGTAAAATGAAAAAACAAGTAAAACAAATTATTCTAATTGCTTCTATTATGATGGTGTCTATAGCTACGGTGTTTGCAGCAGATATGCCTATACAGGCTAATCAGCTTCCAAAAAAAGCACAAGACTTTATCACAGCTAATTTTCCAAGCGACCAAATCGTTTATGCTGAGCAGGACAGAAACAGCTTTAAAGCAGAATTAGCCAGCGGAGTTGAAATAGACTTTAATAAAAACGGTGATTGGACTGATGTGTCTGCTAAAATGCCTTTGCCTACAAAATTTATACCTGCAGCTGTAATAAAAGCAGTAGAAACTAAATATCCTCAAGTTCCTGTTTTAGAAATAAGCAAAGAATATAATAGCTACAAATTAAAACTTGGAAACAACAGAGAAGTTTATGTAGATAATAGCGGTAAAATTGTAGGAGATAAATTAGATTAATAGAAAATAGAAATTAAATATTAAAAAAGAGAGAGGTTTTCATACTTCTCTCTTTTTTTATTAGAATTTTCAAATATTTTATTTTTTCTGTATATAGTATATAATTAATGAAAAATACATAAAAGGATAATAATTATGAAACATTTAATAATTTTAGTACTATCTGTTTTTATTATTTCATGCGCCGATAATACTGAAACAAACAATCAAAACACAACAGAGCCTGCAACACTTAATATAGACTTTCAGGCTGTATTTGGTGAAAAAGCTAACGATGACAATACAATAATGGAAAACTCATATTTAAAAGTTACAGGCAGTTATGGAGATATAGACGCTAAAGTGGATGCTGTCACAGGAGCTTCTACACCTACAGGGGCTACAAAATCATGGGATTCATATAGATACGAAAACAAACAATTTGCTAACAATAAAATCGAAAGAGGATTAGGTTTTTTTGTGTTATATGGAGTTGCACCTGCAAAAACTTATAATTTTGATGGTATGACAGGAACTGGTATATCACAAAAAACTTTAGATGGTACTAATGGACCTAAAGTTACAGGAACAGGTGTTACAAAAGATGAAACTGGTGTTATCACTATTAGATATGCACATGCAGGCGGTCCTACTGTTTATCCTTGGGCTTATGAATTAAAATCAGATACTAATGGAATATTTAAAATAGGTTATGGTTCAGAAAACAACAAAATGAGCAAATTACAAATTTCTAATGATACAGACTTTGCAAATATTGAAATGGTTACAGATAAAGCAAAAGATGGAATTTCTTATTGGCAGGGAGATTTACAAGGTACTTTTGAAAACGATATTCTCACATTAAAAGGTATTTTAAAAGAAGTTAAATAAATTAAATATTTAATAGGGGATTTTTATTCACTTTTTATAATATCTTTATCTTAAAAAAACATTTAATATTTATTTACCGCACGCTAAGATAAACAGTAAATATAAATTAATTTGAAATTCAATTTTTATTATATTGATAAATTTATTTAACGTGCGGTATATAGTATAATAAGTTTAATAAAACCTTGTTGTGCTTTTTTTATTAAGCATTATAAAATATTAAAGCAAAAATTGTATATAATATAAAAAACTAATAGGGTAGTGGATTAAAATAGATTTGAAACTTTGATGAATATAAAGAATAAGATTTTGTACCTGTTAAATACATTATATATTTTTATTTTACTTGATATATTGATAAAAGTTTTATATAATATTTTAATTAAAAAGTATTTATTTTAAGAAAAGTAAGATGAAAAAAAACAATAATGTAGAAAAGAAATTAATAGGTATCATAATAAATAAAAGCAGAAATAATACTGATAGTATAGTAAAAAGGTTGAAGAACATTATAAATAAATATAATGCAGAAGCAATAGCTATAGATTATGATATATCATCTTATAATAATATTAACAAAGCAATAAAAACTTTAAAAAACGTGTCAATGCTTATATCTATAGGCGGCGATGGTACATTATTATCAGCATTAAAAATAGCCATTAAATACAATATATCTGTTTTGCCTATATATAATGGTACATTAGGTTTTATATCAGAGATTCCTCCTGAAGAAGCATATCTCATTATAGAAGAATATTTTAATAACAAAAAAACATTATACGAAATAGAACCTAGGACACTTTTAGATATAGAAATTAAAACATCAACAACTACAAAAAAATATTTAGCAATAAATGAACTTGCATTATGCAAATTAGACGGAAGAACTTTATATATGGATATAAATATATCTGGAAAGAAAGTATCTTCTATAATAGGAGATGGAGTTGTTGTGGCTACTCCTACAGGTTCAACTGCTTATGCTTTGAGTGCAGGCGGCCCAATAATTGTTCCTACAATAGATGCTATGTCTTTTGTTCCTATAGCACCTCATTCTCTTACATTTAGACCGCTTGTTATACCTAAAGGTGACAGCGTAGAAATAAAGCTTTCTCAGAAATCAAAAAAAGGTATGATAACGATAGACGGTTATGATATATATAAATTTGGAAAAACTGATACTGTAAAAGCAAGTATAAGCGATAAGAACTGCTATATATTTCAAAGTGCAAATAGGCTATTTTATGATATACTTAGAAATAAACTTAACTGGGGCATATAATAATGCTTAAATATTTAGATATTAGAAATTTTGTATTAATAGATAAAGTAAAAATCAATTTTGAAAATGGGTTTAATGTTTTAACAGGGGAAACAGGAGCTGGAAAAAGTATTATAATCAGTGCTTTGGAATTAATTACAGGAGAAAAAGGCTCTACAAGAATGGTAGGCTTAAATGGAGACAGGCTAACAGTAATAGGCACTTTCTTTTTACAATCATCATTAAATATAGTAAAAAACAAATTAAAAGAATGGAATATAGAAATTATAGGTAATGAACTCAATATAAAAAGAGAAATTACAAAAGACGGTAAGAGCCGTTCTTTTATAAACAATATTGGTGTACGTGTAGCAGAATTAAAAGAATTAGGAGATTTAATTGTAGATATACATGGGCAGCATGAACATCAATCGCTTTTTAATGCAGCAAATCATATTAATTTTTATGATGCTTATTTAAATATTGAAGATAAATTGCAAGTTTATAGAGAGCATTATAATAAACTTACAAAACTAATAAAACAATATAATGAAATATCACAAAATAAAAATACAATATTAAAAGAAAAATCGTTTTTAGAATATGCTATAGAAGAAATAGAAAAAGCAAACTTAAAATATAATGAAGATGAGGAGATAAAAAACGATATAGCAATGATGTCTAATGCAGAAAACATAGCATCTGCTTTGTCTATTATAAATAAAGATATATTTGGAAGCGAATCTGGGGCATATTTAAAACTTACAAGAAGCATTAATACATTACAATCAATTTCTCAATATGATGATAGGCTTTCAGATTTGGCATCACAGATAGAAGCTATATCATTAAACCTTGAAGATATAAAAACAGTATTTACCGAAATAAGAGCGAAGGCTAAATTTGACCCAGAAGAATTGCAAGCTCTCAATGAAAGACTTTTCTTTATAAACACATTAAAAAAGAAATATGGAAACAATATAAAAGAAATTATTAATTATGCAAAAGAGGCTAAAGAAAAATTGGAGTCTCTTAACTTCTCTGAAGAAGATATATTAAAATTAAAAGAAGAAATAGAAAACATAAGAACAAAAACATCAATATTAGCAAAAGAGATTTCTGATATAAGAAAGTCAAAGAAAGATATTTTTATAAATGCTATAGAAAAAGAAATGTGCGACTTGGGAATGACTTCTACAAAATTTGATGTTGAGATTACTTATGATGAAGATGATGAAAACGGCATACTTAATATAGACGGCACAAACTTAAAAGCAAACTCCAATGGTGTGGATAATATAGAGTTTATAATAGCACCAAATAAGCAAGCTATGTTTCAGCCTTTAAGAAAGATTGCTTCTGGAGGAGAAATATCAAGAATCATGCTTTCATTAAAAAGTGTACTTTCTAGCGGAGATTACTGCGAGACTTGTGTATTTGATGAAATAGATGTTGGTGTTGGCGGAAGGATTGCAGAAGTTATAGGAGAGAAAATAGCAACATTATCCAAACAAAAACAAATATTAAGCATTACTCACTTAGCACAAATTGCGATATATGCTAATAATCATTTTAAAGTAATAAAAAATGAAAAAGATGATGTAGTTACTTCTACAATAGAAGAGTTAAATGATTCTAATAAAGTAAATGAAATAGCAAGAATGATAACAGGCAAAGAAATAACAGATGCAAGCATAAAGCATGCCGAAGAATTGTTGGAACATGCCAAAAAGTCATCGGGCTTATTTTAATATATAGTGAAAATTTTTATATTTTAATTATTTGCTGGGGCTAGTCTTCGCAAATACTAAAAAACTTATTAATTTTATTGTTCTTTTTCCCGCAGCAAAAAGAACCAAAAAGTGCGAGTGTTTTAGCTTTATATTTTTGGAATATGTAAAACTAAAATAATGTTTATATTTTGTTTATATATAAAAAGCTATATTTTATAAAATGCAGTTCTTTTGGTTCTTTTATACCAATAAAAGAACTGGGGGTGCGTACCCTAAGGGCACGCTTCGCAGGGGGCTAGTCCCCGCAAACAATAAAATTTTAAAACTAAAAATTAATAAGCCTCATAATGAATTTTGTTTGGTTCAAATCTATCAGGCATAGCTACTTCACCGTCAGGATAGCCCACAGCAACTATTCCAAGAGGTTTTATATTATCTGGTAAATTAAACAATTTTATAATATCATTCATTCTCTCTTCACGAGGAGCAACCCCAAGCCACACACTTCCTAAATCTTTTGCCTTACAAGCAAGCATTAAATTCTCTATTGCAGCAGAACAGTTTTGCTGCCAATAAAGTTTTCCAGATTCATCAGATAAATCCCCGCATACAATAACAGCTAAAGTTGCAGTGTATAGCATCTTAGCATAAGGGTGAACATCAGCTATTTTATCTAATGTCTCTCTTTTCTCTACAACTATAAACTCCCAATTTCTTTTATTGTTTGCAGAAGGAGCATACATAGCAGCTTTTAATATGTAGTCTATTTTTTCTTTTTCTACTGCTTTATCTTTAATATATTTTCTTATACTTCTTCTTGTAAATAAAATATCTTCTTGCATAAAAATATCCCCCAATATAAATAATTAAAAAAATAATTTATTAAAAATAATACCAAACAACATAAATAATAATTTTAAAACTATCAACACAAATAAAGCAACTATAGCACCAACAATCAATATCTTGTTAGCTAATACTATATGACTAGATTCTAATTTATTTATTGCATCTCCAACTAAAATTCTATCATGAATCTCTGAATCTTTAAAATATTCTCCTCCAAGCTCTATATCCAAAGCCCCAGCAACTCCACATTCCAGCCTAGCCTTATTATCGTTTCCATCTCTCTTAAAAACCCTAAAAACTTTTTTTATATCATATCCCAAAAGAAAATCTGCTGCAGTATATGATAAAAATGCAAATATAGAAGTTATCATATTAATATAATAAGCAAAATTAATATTAAATATTCCATATTTATCTTTAACTCTATTTTCATCAATAGCAACATTATTATCTGATGATATATCAGAAAGCATGCATAAAACTTTATATACAAAACAAAGAGGTATCCCCCCTAAAAGAAAAAAAATGGAAGTATATATATAATCCTCTCCCACACTAATAGAAGAATATTCTATAGTTTTTTTTATAATATTCTCTTTATCAATATCATTAACATCTATATTGGTATTTTCTTTTAAAATATTCTTTGCCGAGTTTAAATCCATATATTTAATAGAAGAATATATAGAAGAGCTCACTTCAAAAGGTTTTCTTATTCCTATAATGATGTATGCAGCTATAAGCTCTATTATAATTCCTAATAAAAAATGAACTTTATATAAAAAATAGAACAAAAAATATGGTATAACAAAAGAAATAAATAAAACTATTAAAGATACTATTGTTCCTAAGATAAGCTCCAATGTTTCATTATTTTTGTAAATTTTGTCTTTTAATAAATATTGCAATTTTTCTATTGGAATCTTTATATATTGAAATATATCAATTTTAAACTTATACACAAAAATATTTAGAAGAAATGATATAGGAAGTATTAATAAAGTTTGCATAAAAATTAATTTCCGTTTTTTATAATAAAATTTTATCTATTATTTTTAAATTGTTGTTTTCTATAATTTCGGTAAGATATCCGCAACCATTAGGTAAAAGATAATCATAAAATGGGTGTTTTTCTATGTTATATTTATCTAATATAGTCATAATTATTCCGCCATGTGTAACCACAGCAGTATATTTTAAATTATTTTTTTTCATATCTTCTATTATAGTTAAATATACATTATAAACCCTATTAAAAAAATTATTAGATATCTCCCCATTAGGTATTTCGCTTTTCCAGCAGCTTTTAGCAAACTCTTTATAATAAGGATTATCTTTAAGCTCATTATAAGTCATACCTTCAAAATCTCCAAAACTTCTCTCTCTTAAATCGTTTAAAATCTCATAACTCATATCATCAAAATATATTTTGGCAGTCTCAATACATCTTTTCATTGGGCTTGAATACAATTTTTCAAAAGGCTTATATTTATCTACTATGCTTTTATTTTTTAATAAAGCGTTTATACCCTCCTCCCAGAGTGATACATCTGTAGAACCAAGCCATCTTTGTTCTGCATTGTTTTTTGTTTGACCATGTCTTATAAATAAAATTTTCATTTGCTGCTCCATGTTTTTTAATCATCTATTTTCAAATCATCTATAGCTCTATATAGCTTGCTTTTTAATTTGCTTCTTTCATTGTAACTTTTTATATTATAATCTTTAATTTTATCACTCATATAATTAATTTCATCTTCCATACTTTTAAACTCAAATACCGCTTTCAAGATTTCCATAGTATCAATATATCCTCTCTCTATTCTATACATAGCCCCATCTAAACTAAAATCTAATCCGCCATTAGTAAAAGTACCTATATCTTCGTTAGGTACTATCTCATAAACTTTACAAGTTTCAGATTTTTCTACTATAGCATCTCTATATAAATTAACAACTATAATTTCATCGCATCCATATTCATATAAAGGAGTAAGAGGTAAATTATTTCCATTTAAAAATTCAACTCCGCCGTCGATATAATTAACACCATTAATTTTCTGTCTACCAAATATTATTGGTATAGCACTTGTAGCCATCATTATCTCTTTTATCTCTTTTACACTCTTTCCATTAAGCTTAAAATACTCAACATCAATGCTATCTAAATTAACTGCCGCAGCATATATTGGATACTCACAATTTGATACAGCTTCTATATTTAAATATTTATCTATAATCTCAAGCAAACCTTCTCTGCTAAATATTCCATTTGCTGATATACTTTTATTTTTGCTGTCTATCTTTTTTTTAGATAATATTTTATCTTCTATTTCATTAGTCCAAATATGCTCTGCTATAGTATAGTCATTCTGTGCCATTAAGCATGCATTTAATACTCCCACAGAAGCCCCAGATATAGCCTTTATCTGTTTATCTATATTATACTCCCTTAAAGCCTTCCATACCCCTATCTCATAGCTTCCAAGTCCTCCTCCTCCTCCTAAAACTAATCCTAATTTATTCATTATATGCTCTCCAAAAAATTATACTCTATTTAATTTTACTTAAATAAAGCCCCCAAAAATCATTCAAAAAATCTAAATACTCTTTTTTATTATCATCTTTAGTTTTATCTATCTGCTTAGATATTTTATCCTGATATTTTTTTGTTTTTTCATAAAGCTCTTTTAATCGGTTTTTATATCTATACAATTCTTTATTATTAGAATGCTCTTCAAAATATTTATTTAAATATTTTATAGATTTATCATATTCGCTTTTCATTAAATATACTTTTGCAATTTCTTTATAGTTTTTAGTTTTAGATATTTCTTTTATTAGTATTTTATATATAGAATCAATCTTGATATTTAAAATTTCTTCGTTATTATTTTTTATCTTATTACATTCTGATAAAACTTTTAAATACTGTTTTGAAGAATAATACTTTTTTATTAACTCTAAGCTATTTTCTAAACTTATAGCTGGAGTTTCGATTTTTGTTGATATTATTTTTAATTCATTCATTATTAAAACTATAAGCTCGTAATTATTAATAGTTGTTTCATAATTGAAATTTGAAATATTTTTCCCATATTCTTTTATTAAATCAAATTTAATATCTGTTATATTGGCTTCTATATTTGAAGCAGTAAATTTATCTAATATAGATGATACTACATAGTTTTCTTCACCATTTAATTTCTCTAATTTTTTTACACCTCCAAGTATTGGAATAAATATTTGTGCAACATCATTATTAATATCAATTGCAGAAAATATTTTATCTATTAAATAAGGCTTCTCCATAAATTTAAGATAAAAATCTTTTAAACATGTGCTTCCTTCTAAGTTTATATCAAAATCAAATAATATAGACTTAATCATAAAAATGTTATCTTTAAATACTAAATTATCTTTTTTATTATTTGAAGTTATACTATGATACAAATCATTAGATAAGCATATTAATCTCTCTATATCATCCATCTCAATATATTTTAAGCCATTATACTCCAATATATTTTTGGATGCTTTAAACTCTAATAGCTGAACTTTTTTTTCTATATTATCTATTCTGCTTGATTGTTCATCTATCTTATTTAGTAAAACATTAAATGACTCTCTTACATTTTCACATACTGCTATTAATTCTTCATCTACATCTTTTTCTATGTTATTGAGTTTATTATTTAAATATATTATCCCTTCATAAGTTATTTTATTTTGCCTTGCTAAGGTTTCTATCATTTTAATAGAAGCATTTTTTACTATGGAATAATTATAATCAATTTCGTATCTTATCTTTCTGTTTTGTCCTGTGATTGTATTTAATATATTTTTTATAAAACCTTGATTAGCAATAAATTGTGTCCTGGATTTAGAAGCACTTAATGATGATACAGCATCCATTGTAAGTTCTGTTAATTTGGCATAATTATTTTTATACTCTTCTACATTATTTTCTATATATTCTTCTATTATTTTTTTGTCAGCTTCTTTTATTTTGTTTTCATATGGAATAGTTAAATTCATGCATACTCCTTAAAGTACTTCTATTATACTATTTTTATAATTTTTTCACAATAAATTATAATATATATAATCTTTTAGGAGTAGGGTAGTAGTTATGTGTTTTTAATATATTTAATGCAAATTTGGAAAAAATAAATTTGACAATTTTTTAACTAAAATTATAATAAGACAACAACAAATATAAGAAAGGGGTATAAAATTAATGAAAGTAATAGATATAGAAAAGAAACCTAATCTTGAAAATGAAAGAATATTTTTCGGAGATTTTGGTCACTACATAAGAATAGATTCTGTAAGCCATGAAATAGCAAGAAAATTAAAAGAAGCAAGCGAAGGAAATACATGGTTTTCAAAAGAAGTGGACTATAAATCTGATAAAACAAGATTTTCTTCTCTTCCTGAAGATGCTCAAAGGGCTTTTAAGCTTAATATTGCATATCAAACTCTAATGGATAGTGGTGTTACAAGCGGTTTTTCATCAATATTAAACAGAATAGTTACAAGTTCTATATGGTCTATTCTTTATTCAAGGATAGCTATAGAGGAAGTTATACATGCTGAAAGTTACTCTTACGGACTTTCTGAAGTTTTCGGGCATTTAGCTACTGAAACTTTGGATTTGGTTTATAATGATGAGTTTGTAAAGCATAGAATGGAAAAAGAAGTTGAGCTTTTTGCTTGTGTTGATGATTTATGTAATATAGAAAACAGTGGTGCTAGTCTCGAAGAGAAAAAAAAGGCCGTATTAAAACTTTTAACTGGTATATATTTGCTTGAAAGTGTGAAGTTTCCATTTTCATTTTTAGTAACTTTTACAATTAACAATAGTTACAATGATGCAATTACAGGATTTACAAAAACTATTAAACTAATAGCACATGATGAGCTTAATACACATGTACCAACTGGTAAAAATGTTATAGGAATATTAAGAAAAGATGCTAATCAAGGCTTTAAAGAGTTATTTGACAGCGGTTGGTATAATGATATGGCTAAAGAAATGACTGAGTTTACTGTTAATGAAGAGATAAAATGGGCTAAATATTTATTTGACGGAAAAGAGGTTGCAGGTATAAACTCTTCTGTAAGCGAACATTTCATCAAATATTGGGCTGGTGTAAGGTTAAAAGATTTAGGAGTGGAAACAGAATATTTAAAAGAGCCTAAATCTGATATTATAGATTGGTTTAATGCATACAGAGATATTAATAAACAAAACGCTGCACTTCAAGAGACAACAAACACATCATATCAAAAAGGTGCATTAAAAAACGATTTATAATACAGGGTTAATTTATTATGATAGAACTTACTAAAGATAAAAAGCATATTATTATCAAAAGAGACGGAAGAGAAGAACCATTTAACGAGGAAAAATTAAAAAAAGTTATTAACTGGGCTACAGATGGCAAAGAAGGCTTCACAAATGCCTTATTAGAAGGGCTAAATATAAAAATAAATGATAGAATGAAAATAGAAGTTCTATATGATGAGCTAATAAATACAGCTGTAAATAAAATAAGTCCATTATATCCTTCTTATGATACCATAGCAGAAAAATTGTATCTTATGAAGATATATAAAGAAACATGTAAATTAAAAAAGACAGGAAGTTATCCTCATATAAAAACTTTTTTAAAAAAAGGTGTAAAACATAAAGTATACGATAAAAATATAGTATCATTATTTTCAGATAAAGAACTTGATAAAATTAACTCTATGATAGTTCCTGATAGGGATTTACTATTTACATATAAAGGTCTTGCTATATTTTATAGAAAGTATTGTAAAAATATAGGAAGCAAAAAGTTAGAACTTCCCCAGATTACATATATGGTTGCTGCTATGTTTTCTTTTTATGATGATTTTTATAAGGGAAGCAATAAAGATATAGTTGAAAAAACAAAGTCAGAGAGATTAAAATATATAAAAAGAACTTATGATATGCTTTCTAAACATGAAGTGACATTTGCAACACCAAGAATAGCGAATAGTATGTCTATAAGACCTCAGCTTGCAAGCTGTATATTAAATACTCCAGATGATGATACTTGGAGTTTAAATCAAACAGATGGAAACATGGCATTATACTCAAAGTTTTCAGGCGGTATAGCTTATGATGCATCATATATAAGGGCTTCCGGCTCTACTATACAAAGCAACAGAGGGCGTTCTGATGGGCCTGTACCTTTTATTAAGCGAACAGAGCAGACAATATCGTCATTTAATCAGGGGGGAGTGAGAAAAGGTGCTTGTGTTGTTACTTTTCCTTGGTGGCATTTAGATGTATTAGACCTTATTATGCTTAAAGATGCAGGAGGAACAGAAGATACTAGGGCAAGAAAATTAGTTTATTCTATTAGAATAAGTAATATATTGAGAGAGCGTGTTAATAAAGATGAATATATTACATTATTTGACCCTAAAGAAACTCCGCTTCTTAATGAAGAGTTTGGAGCAAAATTTGATGTGGCTTATATGTATTATGAGAGTAAAACATCTATTAGAAAAAAGAGAATTAAAGCCAAGGACTTACTCTTTCAAATATTAAAAGTAAGACAAGAGACTGGAAACTTATACCTTACATTTGTAGATAACATTAATGAACAGAATATGGTTAATAAATTTGTAGGGGCTTCTAATCTTTGTCAGGAGATAGTTATTCCTTCTTTCCCTTCAAAAATAATAGAAGAGAAATATGTTGTTAATGAAGATGGAAGTTATGAGATAATACAGAGAAAGAAAAGCGGTGAAATTGGTATATGTAACTTGGTATCTGTAAACTTAATGTCTTGGGTTAATTTTAGCGAAGAGAAGAAAAAATCATTTTGCTATACTCTTTTAAGAGGATGCGATAATATTATAGACAGTCAATTTTATCCTGTAAAAGAAGGAGAGATTGCAAATAAGAAAAATAGACCTATTGGCATAGGGGTTATTAATTATGCCAATTTATTAGCGTCAAACAAACTAAAATATACTGATAAAGAGGCATTAGAATTTACAAATAAAATATTTGAAGATTTATATTATCACATATATGAAGCTTCTAATATATTGTCAAAAGAAAGAGGACCTTACAAAACATTTAATGAATCTAAATGGAGAGAAGGAAAAACTCCTGTACATATTTCACTTTTAAACAAAAGCTCTAATTTGAAATTTGATATAGATATGGAGAAATGGGATAGACTTGCAGAAAATATAAAAAATTATGGAGTAAGATTTTCATTCCATGGAGCAATAGCACCAACTGCAACTTCTGGTAAAAGTGTATCAGCAACAGAAAGTATAGAACCTATAGTAGATTTATTTTTCGTAGAAGAAGGTATACAGACTCTACCAAGCTTAGCACCAAATTTGAAAAAGAATAGAGAATATTATGAAAGATGTTGGGATATACCAGCAAAAACTATAATAGAACTTGCTGCTGTAAGACAAAGATATATAGACCAATCACAATCTTTGAATCTTTATTATGTAAAACCAGATTCTGCAAAAGAGTTATGGGATGATATTCAGTATGCTATGGATTTGGGACTTAAAACACTTTATTATATGAAAACACCTAAATCTAATTTTGAGCTTGAAGAGGTTTGTGAGTCTTGTACTTAATAATTAATAAAAAATAATAATAAATAAAAGCCCTATAATAATTATAGGGCTTTATTTTTTTATTTAATATTTTTTATATAAATACATAAAAAACCGCTATAACCTTTTTCAAGATTACAGCGGATACATATTGTAAATATTTTTTAACTTTTTATTTTAAGCAAGTGCTTTTTTAGCTACCTCAACAACAGCTTCAAACGCTTTATAATCATCAATAGCTAAATTAGATAAAGCTTTTCTATCTATTAAAACATTAGCTTTTTTAAGACCATTAATAAACTTACTGTAAGATATACCTAAAGGTCTGCATGCAGCATTGATACGAAGAGTCCATAATCTTCTCATCATTCTCTTTTTCTGTCTTCTATCACGGTAAGCGTATTTTAAGCCTCTTATTACAGCTTCTTTAGCCTGCTTAGTTTGCTTGCTATGAGAACCATAATAGCCCTTAGCCATTTTTAATATTTTTTTAACTTTTTTCTTTCTTACTATTCCGCTAACTGCTCTCATTTTAGTCTCCTTTTAGTTTTATCTGCCATAAGGCATTAATCTTGGCATTTCTAACATATTAGTATCATCAGCAATTTTTGCTTTACGATACTTTCTTTTAGTATCAGGTCTTTTGCTTAAAAACTTATGGCTACCAAATGCATGAGCAAACTTTACTTTACCAGTCTTAGAGAATCTAAAACGTTTTTTAGCACCGCTTTTTGTCTTTAACTTTTGTTTCATAAACTAATATCCTTTAAAAATTATATTTACTATATGCTCAATCTACCCGTATGATAAGTACGAAGTAGTTAGTGGGCTTAAATTATATTATACTTACTTACTCTTCAGTATCATTAGAAATTTCTTTTTTGGAAATTTCTTCATCTTCAAAAGAAGCTTTTTTCATTTTTATTGGATTAAGCACTGCAGAAAGATTTTTTCCTTCTAACTTAGCAGGTTTTTCTGTAGAAGCTTCATTTTCCAAATCTTGTATAATTTTATTAATAAGGTCATAACCGAATTCTGTATGAGCCATTTCCCTTCCTCTAAACATGACAGTTATTTTTACCTTATTGCCTTCATCTAAGAATTCACGAATATGTTTCATTTTAAAGTTGTAATCATGTATGCTTATTTGAGGACGCATTTTAATTTCTTTAAGCTGAACAGACTTCTGTTTTTTCTTAGCTTCTTTATTTTTCTTTTGAATATCAAATTTATACTTTCCATAATTGATAATCTTACAAACAGGAGGGTCTGCCGTAGGAACTATCTCAACTAAATCTGAATCTTCTTCCTTGGCTAATGCTAAAGCATCTTTTATATTCATTACTCCAAGGTTTCCTCTCTTATCATGCACTACTCTAACTTCTGGTGCAGTAATAAACTGATTAATTCTCTCTCCTTCTTTTTTTACTGTTGCCATTATTTAGCTACCTCATTTAGTAGTAAATATAGAATCATTCATTCTCTCCTTAGATTCTTTCTGTAGTTTTTCCATAAACTCAGTTAAATCCATATCTTTTATTTCTTGTGAAGAACGTGTTCTAATAGATAATTTACCATTAGAAACTTCTTCTGCTCCTATTATAACTGTATATGGAGTTCTTTGCAAGCGATATTTTTTTATCTTAGTACCTAAATTATCATTACTTTCATCAATTTCTACTCTGAAACCTGCTTCTTTTAACTTTTTAGCTACTTCATGAACTCTATTTATTTGTGCTTCTTCATTAAGAACATTAACAACAGCAACCTGTATTGGAGATAACCACAACGGGAACTTACCATTATAATGCTCTACCAATATACCTATAAAACGCTCCATTGAACCAAGTATAGCTCTATGAAGCATTACAGGAGTATGTTTTTTACCGTCTTTACCCTCATAACTAATCTCAAATCTCATAGGAAGGGAGAAGTCAACTTGTAAAGTACCGCATTGCCAGTTTCTGTCAAGAACATCTTTAATATTGAAGTCTATTTTAGGACCATAGAAAGCTCCGTCGCCTTCATTAACTTTGTAGCTTATGCCAAGTTTATCCAAAGCATTCATTAAAGATTTAGTAGCAAGCTCCCAAATCTCATCGCTTCCTATTGATTTTGCTGGTCTTGTAGAAACAAATATCTCAAAGTCCTTAAAACCAAAATCTTTATATACAGATAAATAATATTCTATAGTGTTAATAATCTCATCGCCTAATTGCTCTTCTGTACAGAATATATGAGCATCATCTTGAGTGAAAGCTCTCACTCTAAATAGTCCATGCAAAGCTCCAGAAAGCTCATGTCTATGTACAAAGCCTAACTCAGCAACTCTTAAAGGCAAATCTCTATAACTATGTATATTAGAATTATAAACAATCAAACCGCCTGGGCAGTTCATAGGTTTTACAGCATATTTAGTGTCATCAATTTCTGTAAAATACATATTTTCTTTATAGTTATCCCAGTGTCCGCTTCTATGCCATAACTCTTCATTAAGTATAGCAGGAGTTTTAATCTCAACGTATCCGCGTTTATCATTTTCATTTCTTATATATGATTCAACTGCCTTATAAATAATCATACCATTAGGATGCCAGAAAGGAAAACCAGGGCCTTCATCATGGAAACTAAATAAGTTTAATTCTTTACCTAATTTTCTATGGTCTCTTTCTTTTGCTTCTTTAAGTTTTTTAAGATATTTATCTAATGCTTCTTTACTTTCAAAAGCAGTACCATATATACGAGAAAGCATTTTATTGTTTGAGTCGCCTCTCCAATAGCTTCCTGCAACAGACATAAGTTTATAAGATTTTATATAGCCTGTTGAAGGTACATGCGGTCCGCGGCAAAGGTCTATAAAATCGCCTTGTTCATAGAATGATACAGTATCTGCATCTATGCCTTCTATAATTTCAACTTTATATGGTTCATTTGCCTTTTTAAAATATTCTATAGCTTCATCTTTTTTCATTACTTTTCTTACTACAGGAATATTTTCTTTTACTATTTTTTTCATTTCATCTTCTATTTTTGGCAAATCCTCTTCTGTAAAAGGTTTCTCAGCATCAAAGTCGTAATAAAAACCGTCTTTAATAGCTGGTCCTATAGTAACTTGAGTATTAGGATAAAGCCTTCTTACTGCCTGAGCCATTAGGTGGCTTGTAGAGTGTCTTAATATTTCAAGCCCCTCTTCGGTGGTGTTAAGTATCAATTCTAAATCGCCGTCTGTTTCAGGCGTATATGTAAGATCAACTTGTGTTCCATTAAACTTTGCTGCTACTGCATCTTTTGAATCTTTTTTTACGTTTTGTTTAAGGAAGTCTAATAAAGACTCTCCATGAGACAAGTCATAAGACTGTCCTAAATAATTAATTTTTGACATAATAACACCTCTTTGAATTGATACTTTATTATTTACAATATATGCAAATAATTTGAAACATTATAACATATTTTGTTTTATAGTCAATTATTTTTAATATACTATAAATATCTAACCAATATAGTTTTTTCTATGTAAATAAATATTTAAAATAAAAGACTGACATACAAAACTATGCCAGCCTTACAAAATCAAAACTAATAATAAATCAAATCAATTTAACGCTTTTAATTCTTCTACCTCTTTAGAAAATAGTTTTAAAGCACTCTCTACCACATCAGGCTTAGTCATATCAACACCAGCCACTTTTAGGTTTTCTATAGGAGTTCTGCTTCCTCCGCTCCTTAAGAATTTTAAATAGTTATCTCTGTTTGTGTAGTCATTTTTAGCATTGCCTTCAAGTACTCCATTAGATAAAGCAACAGCAGCAGACATACCAGTAGCATATTTATAAACATAAAACGAACGATAGAAATGAGGTATTCTCAAAGCCTCTAAATCGCTTGTCTCTTCAAGAACAGATTTCTCTCCAAAATATTTTTTTAGTAAGTCCTTATAAACATTTCTTATAAGCTCTAATGTTGTAGGGTTGCCTTCTTCTGCCTCTTTGTGAATGATATGCTCAAACTCTGCAAACATTGTCTGTCTAAACACTGTAGCAACAAATCCGTTTATGTCTTTATTGAGTAAAAATGCCTTAACTTCTTTTTTGCTTTCATTTTGCATTAAATAATTAAATAAAAGTTTTTCATTGAAAGTAGATGCAACTTCAGCTTCAAAGATAGTATAGTCGTGATGTTGGAAAGGGTTATTTTTTCTGCTGTAATAGCTATGCATACTATGTCCTGCCTCATGAGCTAAAGTAAATACTGATTCAATGCTTTCATCTCTGAAGTTCATTAATATATAAGGCTCTGATGTATAGCAGCCAGCTGAGAATGCTCCGCTTGTTTTGCCTTTATTCTCATATTTATCAACCCATCTTGAATTAAGACCTTTTGTAAGAGTTGATACATATTCTTCACCCAGTGGTGATAAAGCTTTATTTAAAACATCTATTGCCTCATCAAACGTATGATGTAGCTTAACATCTTTTACCACTGGGGCATATTTGTCATATTGCCTAAAGTCGTTAATACCTAATTTATTAGCACAATATTCGTAGTAGCTATGAAGTGCAGGCAAAGCATTATGCACACTCTCAATTAAACTGTCATAAACACTTACAGGTATATCATCAGCAAATAGTTCCATCTCGCGTACGCTGTTATAATTTCTTATTCTAGCGTCAAATATATCCTGCTTTATTTGGCTTGCATAAAGTTCTGCTAATGTATTTTTGTGTTTATCATATTCTTTATAAAATTGATTGTAGCTGTTTTTTCTTATTTCTCTGTCGTGACTTTCTTGAAAACTTGAAAATGTTGCATGAGTTAGAGGAGTTTTTTTGCCGTTATGTTCTAATTCTCCAAAGTCTAAATCGGCATCATTTAAAGTGTCAAATACATTTGAAGCCGTTGAAGATAATTCTCCTTGAAGAGCTAATATTCTCTCCTCTTTCTCTGACAATGTATGAGGTTTGTATTTTAATATGTTTCTTAAATAAATTAAATAATCTTTTAATACTTCATCTTTCAAAAAACTATTAATCTTTTCATCATCAATGCTCATTAACTCAGGCTCAAAATAGCTCATATTAGCAGATATTTCTGAAGAGAGTTTTGCAAATCTTGCAACTTTTATATTAGAATCATTATTAGTTAAATCTTCTGTTTGTTTTAAAAATGCATAAGAGCCTAATTTTTCTAAAACAATAGAAGCCTTCATTATAGTGTCTAATATATTTTTTAATTCAGCTGCTGAGCTAGATAATTTTCCTTTAAACTTACTAACTTCCTTTGAAAAATCTTCCATTGATTTAAAATCTTTTTCAAACTCTTCATCGTTTTTATATAATAAACTCAAATCCCAAGTATCTTCTATTTTTACATCTTTTCTTTCTATTAAAGTATTTGATTTATTTTCATTGCTCATATAATATTCACTCCTTAATAATATTTTTTATAAAAACATATTTAACCGATGTTTGTAAATTATAACATAATATATAGTTTTACAAAATAAGAAATAAATATATAATAGTATAAAATATTTATTTTGGAAATATTATCTTGGAACAATATATTATTGTTAATAAAAAAACAACTGAAGAGCAAATTAAAGCATTAAATGAAATTATAAAAAATAATAATTTGTATAAATTAAATAATGAATTAGAAAAAATATTATATAATGAATTAAAAGCCGGAAACAAAATAAGAGAAATATCCGTTGGCGGTTTTGGAGATGAAAAACATTTATATATTTTTCTAAATAAAACTTTCATTACTAAAATAGTGAAGAATTGTAATAATATAAAATATATAGAAATTAATGATCCTCATTATTGGAAGGCAGAATATACAGATATAAAAAATAAACAAACTATAGCCTGTCCTTTTTAAAAACTATAACATAAGGAGATTTACAATGGAAACTTTAAACTTTAGTAATATAGAACAAATAATGACATTTTATCTAATATTTAATTTTATAATATTTGTATGTTTAATATATATAGTATTATCTTTAATATTTAGATTGATTCCAAAAAAGAAAGAAGAAAATAAAAAAGAAGATATAAAACAAAAACAAATACAAAAAAATAAAAATATAAAAAGAAGAAAAAAGAAAGATATAATCGAACTATTCTGGACTGAAGATAAAAATAGTAAATCAAAAACTATTATCAAAAGAGTTATTTTTATATTTTTTATAATATTTACATCATACTACATATTTAATTCTATAAGTTTTATTATAGCAAATATTGATATTGTAAAAAGGGTTTTAAAAATAGAATAAAGTTTTAGTATTCTTTATTAATTATCAAAAATAATATTTATGCTATTGATAATTTTTATTTTTATATTAAACTCTTTTCCATGATTATATTTAGCATATTTTATATTTTATTAAATGTACTTTTTACTATTATTTTATTTATAGTAGCTTTAATTTTATTTATTTTGGTGAGGCCTTTTAGTAAAACTCTTTCAATAAAGATTACTCATAATATAGCGAAATTGTGGGGAACTTTTTTAATGAAAAGTGCTTTTATTTCTTTTGATATAGAAGGCAGAGAGAATTATGATTATAAACAAACCTATTTAATAACTCCAAATCATCAAAGTGCCTTTGACATATTTTGTTGTTTTGCAATATTTAAAGGTATGTTTGCATTTGTTTCTAAAGATACTTATGGAAAAGTGCCTATGGTTGGGTTTGGTATGAGTTTGGCTAATTATATATTTGTAAAGAGGGGTACTATAGGGGCAGCTAAATCTATAGATGATATGGAAGACAGATTAAAATCAAAAACTAGTATTATCATATATCCGGAAGGTACTAGAAGCAAAGACGGAGAGATTAAAAAACCAAAAAGAGGAATATTAAAAATTGCTGAAAGATGTGAAGATGTAGCAGTACTTCCTGTTGTTATATATGGTACTAAAGATATTATGAAAGCAAAAAGTTTTGTATTAAAGCCGTTTAAGAAAATAAAGATAAGATTTTTAGAGCCTTTCTACTTTAAAGATATAGAAGGCGATGATAATGCTAAATTAGATTACTGGCATAACATAATGACAAAAAACTATGATGAATTGAGAAATAAATAAAATCTAATATATAATTTTTATTCTTTTTGTAATGCTTAAATTATTGACATTATAACTATAATATAGTACCTTAAAAATATAGGTGTTGGTATGTTGAGCTTAAAAGAGATTAATGAGATAATAGATAAAAATTACAAATCAAAATATGATAAAACAACTTCTTTTATAGAAAATAAACTTATTTCTAATGTTTTTACCAAAGATAAGAATGCTGTTGTTTGTGTTAAGGTGATAAGGTTTATTATTGGGGCTTATTTAGAGTTAAAAGAACCTTGCAGGTTAGATATTGCTGATGATATAGGCTATTCTTTAGATGAAGAGAGTTTTAGAGAGGCATTAGAAAATATATATATTAATTTTTCCGAAGATAATAAAACTAAAAATATTCTCTATCCATATTGTATATTTGCTTCTAATGGTCAAATTAATAAGCTTTATAAAAAAGCAAAAAATATCGCAAGCAGAAGATTTAAATATGCTTGTTTTATAATGGAGGCTATATTTTTATCTTCAAAGAATATTGGTTTTTATTTAATTTATGAAGCTTCAAAAAAGTTTAAGCAAGTTAGCGTTAGAAATAGATGTCGCGATATGTTTTATACTATTTCACGTAAAATGAATATGACAGAAGAAGAGTTTGCAGATATTATTATGCCTAATTTTGGATTCGATAGAGATGGTATTCGCATTATTAAAACAGATGATAGAATATTTAAAATAACTTTAAAAGATAATTTCTCTATTGATATTTTTGATGAATCTAAAAATAAAGAGTTAAAAACTTTACCAAAAGATTTTCCAATTGATGTAAAGAATGAACTAACTTCATTAAAAACAGAAGCAAAAAAAATCTTAAAAATACAAACAGAAAGATTGATTTATGTTTTTATGAATGGAAGAAAATGGCAGTTTAATAATTGGAGGGATTTATTTATATATAATCCATTTATGAAGATATTTGCTGTTAATTTAGTTTGGGGTATATTTGATGAAAAAAATGCTTTATTAAACAGTTTTAGGTATATGGAAGACGGCACATTTAATGATATAAATGATGAAGAGATTTCTATTAAAGATAATACTATTATAGGTTTATTAAGCCCAATAGAAGTAAAAAAATCTACTATAGAAAAATGGCAAAAACAAATTTTAGATTATGAAATAGAACAGCCTTTCGAACAGCTTTCTATAAAAACAAAAAATGCTTTAATAAAAAAAATACCTAAGATTCTTACAGTTGGTGTTGTTAAAAATATTGCTGATAAATTTTCTATGCTTAAAGATGATATTAATGGTGTTGTTACTAAGGGGTATGTTTTTTACGATGATTATAACGATGCATCTGTCTATATAAAATTATCTAATGTTTATTATGCTTCTAATAACAATGATGAAACTGAAATAGAGATAAAATTTAATGAATATGCAGATGAAAGATTTAAATACGGTTTTTATTTAATAATTTCTTCATTTATGAAATAATTATAAATAACATCAATAATACAAATAATGTGATTTAAAAGCAAAAAAGCTATTTATTTTTATCTAAATATTGTTTTAAATGTCGATATCTTAATTGACAAAAAAAATTGCATATTATATGATATTAGAAAGGTAACATAATATGGTAAGCGTTATAATACCAGTCTATAATACTGATAAATATTTATCCTATTGTTTGGATAGTTTAATTAAGCAGACTATTAAGAAAATAGAAATAATATGTGTTAATGACTGCAGCAGTGATGATAGTAAAGAAATTATAAAAGAGTATGCTCAAAAAGATAAGAGAGTAATACTAATAGATAATAAAATAAAACATGGTGCTGGTATATCTAGGAATATTGGATTAAATATTGCTAAGGGCGAGTATGTTTTTTTTATGGATTCTGATGATTATATTTCTAATAATTTTTTAGAGGAATTATATAATACAGCAAAAAAATATGATTCTGATTATGTAAGCAGCTTAAATATATATGATGTTATAGATTCAAAAGAATATGTATCTCATTTAAATAAAGTAAGTTTTTTAAATGATGATGATTTAGAAGGTATATCTAATGCTAATATTAAAAACTTATCTCCTACAGATAAAGAAACTATTGAAGAATCAACTTGGTCAAAATTATGGAGAAGAGAGTTTTTAATAAATAATAATGTTTATTATTCTTCTATACTTTGCTATCAGGATACAGAACAGTTTTTTAAATCTCTTATTCATAATCCTAAAATATCTTTTAATCATAAACCAACATATTATTATAGACAGCATATTCATACTATATCTACTAAAAAAAATAGTGATATTAATTATTTTAAAACATTATTTGTATTATTAAAAAATTGTATAGATTATTATAAACAAGATTATAAATATATGCCTTATCTTATAAAAAATTTCTTTGAGTTATCAAATAGAGCTATAGAAAAATTTGCAGATAAAAATCTTGCTTTAAATACATTTGTATACGAACTTAAATTATTAGACTTAGATGAAAGTTATTTTATTAATGAAATAGAGTATTTAAAATATAAGGATGTAATATCTGATTATTCTATATTAGTTTCTAAAGATTATGCTTATCAAGTGTAAATTTATTATTTAATTTTTTTATTTGACAAATATAGGTTTTGTGTTATAGTTTAACTAACTGACTAAGTTAGTCAGTAAAATAAATTGTATGTAATAAAATGAACACTAATATACCAGAAGAAAAAAAAGAAGCTATTATAAACACATCAATCGAAGAGTTTGCAAAGCATGAATATAAACATGCTATTTTAGAAAATATTGCGAGTAATGCCAATATATCTAAATCTTTGCTTTTATATCATTTTAAGACTAAGAAAAAATTGTATGAATATGTTTATAATTATGTATATGAATATATAGAGAAAATAATTGCAGATTCTAACTTTTACAAGATAAAAGATTTTTTTGAGCTTATGGAATATTCTTTTTATAAAAAGTTAGAAATGATGGAGAGGCATAAATCTATATTTGATTTTTTAATACAGGGATATTTTGATGAGAGTGAAGATGTAAAAGAAATAGTTAATAATTATAAAAATAAAAAGCAAATTGATATAAATAGTTATTTTAAAAATATTGATAAAAGTAAGTTTAGAGATGATGTTGATATAGAAGATATTATAGAAATGATAACATACACATCGGAAGGTTATTTGCAAAGCAGAAAGAAAATGACTAAAAAAATAGATAAAGAAGATATGATAAAGCAGTATTCTAAGTGGATGAGGATGTTTAAGCAGATTTCATACAAGAAAAAATATTTATAAGGCATAAGGAGGATTATTTATGTCTATAATAAAAATAGATAATATTAGTAAAGATTATGGAAGCGGCAGGGGAGTATTTGATTTGTTTTTTGAAGTGAATAGAGGTGAAATATTTGGAATGCTTGGCCCTAATGGAGCAGGTAAGACAACAACTATAAGGCAGCTGATGGGGTTTATAAAGTCTGATAAAGGCAGTGCTAAAATATTAGATATGGACTGTTTTATTAACAGAGCAAATATACAATCAAAGCTTGGATATTTGCCTGGAGAAATTGCTTTTATGGATGAGATGAAGGGGAGTGATTTTATAAAATTTATTGCTGAAATGAAATCAATAAAAAATAAAAATAGAATTAAAGAGCTTATAGATTTGTTTGAACTTGATGCGAATAGAAAAATAAATAAAATGTCTAAAGGTACAAAACAGAAAATAGGTATAGTATGTGCTTTTATGAATGAGCCTGAGGTTGTTATATTAGATGAGCCTACAAGCGGACTTGACCCTTTGATGCAAAAAAAGTTTATTGAATTGATTTTAGAAGAGAAGAGAAAAGGCACTACTATTTTTATGTCATCTCATATATTTGAAGAAGTTGAAAAAACATGTGATAGAACTGCTATATTAAAAGACGGCAAACTCATAGCAATAGAAAATATGGAAGAATTAAAATCTAAAAAGAATAAAAATTTTGAAGTGGTTTTTAAAACAAATGAAGAAGCGTTAAATTTCAAAAATAAAATTAGTTTTAAATCTGAATTGAATAATAATACTATAAAAGTTGTTATTGCTAATAATGAAGTTAATAGCTTTATAAAAGAACTTAGCAATTATGATGTATTGGATATTAATTCTTCAAGTCAGAGTTTGGAGGAGTTATTTTTGCATTTTTATAATAAGTGATGGTTTTGTATATACTGAAACAAATATATTTTGTTGTAGAAGTTTTTTTCTTCAACTTTTTCCCGCCGCAAAAAGAACTAAAAAATGCAAGGATAGAATTAGTACTAAACCATACTGAAATTGTTTTACATGTAATATAAATTATCAGTGTAAGCTCAAATACAGCCTTTTTGCTTCTTTGTGGCAACAAAAGAAGTGGGGTACGGGGCAAAGCCCCGGATATAAAAGCAAAATATAATGTTATTTTTGACAAAATATAGTTGTTTAGATATATACTAAAATAGTTAATTATATAACATATAATACATTGTTTTTATAATTTAAAAATTAAAGTAATTTTTATTAGCAATAATAAGTTTATCAATAATAGGAGTTTTTATGTTTAATTTAGTTTTATTAAAAAAAGAATTAAAATCGAATTTTAAAATATTATTAATATTTGCTTTAGTATTAACTATGTATGGAGCAATTATAGTTTCTATGTTCGACCCTAAACTTGTTGATAGTTTAAACTCTATGGTTGAGAGTATGCCTCAGATGTTTGCTTTATTTGGAATGAATAATTTTTCAAGTAATTTAACTGACTTTTTGATTGATTATTTATATTCATTTTTAATGATTATTTTTCCATTAGTTTTTATTGTTTTGCTTGTTAATAGACTTGTTATAAGATATATTGATAAAGGAAGCATTGCATATTTATTTGCAACACCAAATTCAAGAATAAAAATAATAACTACACAAATATTAACTGCTATTTTAGAAATATTTATATTAAACTTATATATAACTATACTTCTTATATTTACAAGCGAGATTATGTTTAAAGGTGAACTTGATATAACAAAACTTATCATTATAAATGTTGGACTTTTAGGTTTATGGTTTGCTTTTTTAGGAATATGTTTTTTAAGCTCTGTAAGTTTTTCTTCTACATCAATGTCTCTTTGGGTTGGTTCTGGGCTTTGTATATTTTTTATACTTTTTCAAATGATATCAAGGGTGGGGGAGAAGGCAGAGTTTTTTAAATATTTAAGTATCATAACATTGTTTGCACCGTCTAAATATAGCACTGATTTTAATGTATTTTTAATTGGTGGTATATGTTTATTTGCTATTGGAATATTAACTAATATATTGGCTGTTATTATATTTAATAAAAGAGATATTTCTGTTTAAAATTATTAATAAAATAAAAAAGGGTATTAACAAATAATTAATACCCTTAAACACTTATATGAATTATTTAATTTTCTTCTCTGTATACATAGAAAAATCTATTCATACCTAATTTATCAAATACAACACCTTTCAAATTAGGGCGCATTAAAGCTGATGTTGTATGGAAATATAAAGGTATTATAGGCATATCATTTATAAGTATTTTTTCAGCATCATGAAAAGCTTTCATTCTTACAGCATTATCTCCGCTATTCATAGCGATATTTATAAGTCTATCATATTCAGGATTATTGTAGCTTGAATGATTTTGGTCGCTATAGCTTAAAAACATAGCTAAGAATGTAAGAGGGTCATTATAATCTGCAAGCCAACTATGCATAGCTATTTCAAAATTTTTATCAACTCTTGTTTGCTGAAATACTGCCCATTCCTCAGCAGAGAAAGTAACATCTATATTTAATACCTCTTTCCACATTTGCTGTATAGGTTCAAATATCTCTAAATTTCCCCCTCCTTGATTTGATTTAAACTCTATTACCGGAAAACCTTCACCATTAGGATAACCAGCCTCTGCTAATAATGCTCTTGCTTTTTCTATATTTTCCTGATGTTTATCTTCACTTACTTCATAATAATTTCCGCCATTTTGTCTGAAATCTCCTTCAACATCAGATACACCATAAGGAACAAAAGCAGCAGCTGGTATCTGTCCTCCTTTAGTAACATTTTTTACAATGTAATTTCTATCAATAGCCAAAGTTAAAGCCTGTCTTACTTTAGGATCTTTTAGAACATCATTAGTACAGTTAATCATATAAAAATATATACCCAAACTTACATTAGTTTGTATAAAGCCCTCATTTCTAAGTGCTTCTATTTCCTGAACAGGAGGAGCTCCGCCATAATCTAAACTTCCATCTTTTATGCTTGCAACTGATACTGTAGGGTTATCCATAAGTATAAATTCTAATTCATTAGGTATTATTGTTGAAGCATTCCAATAGTTTGTATTTTTCTCTAAAATTAATCTATCATCAATTCTTCTTTCTTTCATTATAAAAGGTCCATTTCCTATATATGTTGAAGCATCTCTTGTCCATGAATCAGGATTAGCTTCCACTATATCTTTTCTTACAGGAAATAAAGTAGGGAAGGCTGTTAATTCCAAAAAATATGCAGTAGGGGCTTTTAATGTTACTTCTAATGTTTTTTCATCTAAAGCCTTTACACCTAAATTAGATTTATCCATTTTTCCTTCTGTTATCTCTTTAGCATTCAATATTGGTTCTAACTGGTAGCTATATCCGCTTGCAACTATAGGATCAACTGCCCTTTGCCAAGAATATACAAAATCTTCAGCTTTAACTTTTTGCCCATCTGACCATTTAGCATCATCTCTTATATGAAATGTGTAAGTTAAACCGTCATCGCTTATTTCCCAGCTTTCAGCGGCTCCTGCTGCAATTTTATTATCTTTGTCCTTAGTTGTAAGACCTTCAAATATATGAACTATATATGTAGCACCGTCTATAGAAGTATTTAATGTAGGATCTATTGTTTGCGGTTCTGGTCCTATTCTTATTTTTATAGCATTAGAAGAAGTTTTCTGGCAACTTATAGCTATAAAAATAATAAATAAAGTTAGTAAAAAAATCTTTTTTATCATTTTTGTACCCCGGATTGTATTTTTATATATTTATTATAGTAAAATAAATGAGTAATTTCAATTTTTTATTAATAATATATTAATATATTAGTTTATATAGTTACAATAATAATGATTTAATATCTCAATAAAACTATTTATAGTAAAATATATAATTGTATTGTGATAATAAATAAAAAGATAATTTATTATAATATATTTTTTGATTTAATTATATTATATAAATTCTAATAAAGTAATTTTTTGTATCAATAATGTTATTTTTCAATATATGATTTATATGAATACATATTTCCAATATAATATGTGTCAATATATTCTAATATTCTATTGTCTTTTAGTTCTGTAATATGAGAAACTTTTAATAAGGCTTCATTTTTTATTTTTAATATTTTTTTTTGTTCTTCTGTTGGTAAAGTTGCAGTTATTGTTAGCGATGCATTTCCTATGCTCAATCCAAATTCTTGCACATATTCAAAAAAAGAGCCTTCAAGCCTTGAAACATCTATTATTGGTAAAGTTTTTGTAGGAACATAGTCATAACTAACTGCAAAAATGATTCCATTTCCTGTTCTTAATCTTGAGAAATAATGTATAAAATCATCATTTTCCGCTTTTAATTTTAAAGTAATTTCTTCTGGTATTTCTGATGCTCTTAATATTCTATATTCTAATAATTTAGCACCTGCTACCATTCCTATTGATTTCATGTCTTCTGTAAAACTTCTAGGAGTTTTTTTCAAAGTTTTTTCTATAAATTGACTATTTACAAAACTTCCCTTGCCAGAAATTCTTTTTATATAACCTCGAGATACTAATGAAGTGATAGCTCTATTAACTGTCATTCTACTAGTTTCAAATGTTTTACATAATTCAATTTCTGTAGGAATTTGGTCTCCAAATTGAAGCTTTTTATCTTTTATATCTTTTAGTATACTATTTTCTATAATTTTATATTTGGTTTCTTTTTTCATAATTTGCATATTATATATTTTTTATTAGTGTTATATAATATCATATTTCTATGCTTTTTTGAATATATAGCCCTCAATTAAAAATTAAGGGCTATATAATGTAAATTAAATAAACAATGTTATTTATCAATAGTATATTGATCTCTTATACCATCTAATTTTTTACTGCCTATTCTTTTATGAAAGTTAGGGTCTTTAGGTATATCGGGATTAATTCCTAATTGGTAAGCACCTAAGCAAGCTACTATTTGTAATGGTATTATATATTCCCATTGTCCAAATAGTTTATCTTCTGTAAAATCACATTTTAAATATTTATCAGAATTTACTTGTATATCTTTTGAAGAAATTAAATAATGATGCGAAGTCCATTCTGATAAAATCTCAATTAGTTTTACAGTTCTATCTTTGTAATCTCCATCTGATGCTAAATAAAATATATGCGCACTATCTGTTATTGAATTATATATGCCATGGAAAAACTCTTCTATATCATATCCAGCAACTCCTTCTCTAACTGTTTCTAATATCTTCAAAGCTCCTTCCAAAACATCAGCATAATTATTTTCATATCCAACAACTATTATTCTTTTAGCATTTATGAATTCTTTAGATATTCTATCAAACCATTTTGTTGCCTCTTCAATAATATTTGGCATATTATCAATAACTTTTAACATGCGCTCTATATATCTATTTTCATCGTTTGAAGATATTTGCTCTTTTTTTAGCATAAGTTCCATTATCATTAGCATTAAAGTTATTATAGTTCCTTCAAAACCTTTTGTCTTTGCCCCACATTTTTCATTTCCTATTTCTATTAAGGTTTTTGTATTAGAATATTCAAATATTAATGCTGTTGGATTTTCAGATATTGCAGCGGTGTATAAACCTTTTTCTTTTGCGGAATTTAAGCCTTCTACAGTTGAAAGACTTTGTCCGCCCTGAGAAATACCTATTACTAAAGTATTTTTATTTATCACTTTTTCAGACCTAGCAAATTGAGTAGGATACATACAAAATACTTTACCAGGAAATATTTCTTCCAAAAATTTTTTAGCTGCAACTCCAGCATGATAACTTGTACCAGAACCTACTATGTATATCTGTTCTATATTTATATCTTTATAATAGTTTGCAAATTCTTGAGTTATTTTTTTCCTATTTTCTAAAATATGCTTTAAAACAACAGGGGTCTCTACAATATATTCATACATTTTTGATACATTTTTTTCCATTTAAAAAACTCCTAACAATGCTCCTAATATACCTACCAATATAATACCATACATAATGTGTATTGTTTTTAATCCCTTTTTTAATAAAGCGTATATTAAAAATGTAAGACCTAATGGCAATATAGAAGGCAATATTTGATCAAATATAGACTGTATTTTAATACTGGCACCGCTTAATTCTATTGTAAATGGAATACTAAAAGAAACCATAGAAGCTATCATTGCCCCAACAACGCAAAGTCCCATTACTTTAGCACTATTAGTTAATATTGATATCATTCCTGATTTTTGGGCATTTGTTATAAAATCTATACCGCTTTTGTAGCCAATTTTTAAGCCGTAAAATCTTACTAAATAATGAGGTATATTAAATATTAAAAGAAATAAAATAGCACCCAATATGCTTCCTTGTGTAGCTAAACTGCATCCTATACCTGCTGCTATTATACGAAAAGTTCCCCAAAAAAATGAATCCCCTATACCAGATATAGGACCCATTAAGGCTGCTTTTAATGCTGCTATAGAACTGATATCAAAATCTTTATTATTTTTATTTTGTTCTTCTAAAGCTATACAAGCTCCTGTTATAAAAGTTACTGTTTGAGGAGTTGTGTTAAAAAACTCCAAATGTCTTTTTAAAGCTTTTGACATATCATCTTTATTAGTATATAACTTTTTTAATATGGGAAGTATTGAATAACAAAATCCAACATTTTGCATTCTTTCATAATTAAAACAAGCCTGTAGAGGAAAAGATCTCCAAAATACTTTTTGTAAATCTTTTTTTGTAATTATTGATTTTTCTTCTGTTTTTTCCATAATTTCTCCTTTTTTTATTATAGTTCTCCGCTTGAAGCACTATTATTTTCTAATGTATTAGGATTATTTTCGTTAGATTTATGTTTTATTGTTTCTTGATAAATTATATAAGCTATAATACCGCCAACAATAGCAACAGCTATAGTACTTGCTTCAAATATTGCACTTAAAACAAAACCTACAAATAAATATGCCGCATTGTTTTTATCAAAGATTAATTGCATTAAAATGGCTATACCTAATGCTGGCAACATTCCGCTTGCTACTGTTAAACCTTTTATAATAAAGTCAGGAAGAGCATCAATAAAAGCAGCTATTGTATTTGAACCTAATAATACTCCCAAGAATACAACTATAAATTCACTAAAAAAGAATAAAAATGCTCCTGCCCACATAGCTCTAGCAACTTTATTAGGGTCTCCTTCATTTGCCGCTTTATCTGCCCAATGCAAAAACGTAGTGTTTATTGTTCTGTCTAATATGCCGACAGATTGAGCCAAAGTAGCAATTGGTAAAGATAAGGCAACAGCAGCCTCCATACTTAATCCAGACATAATAGCAAAAGCAGTAGATAATATTCCCCCAGCAACAACATCAGGAGGTGTAGCAGCGCCTATGCCGACAATACCCATCATTACTAATTCTAATGAAGCCCCCATTATTATTCCTGTCTGAAAATCTCCTAATATTAATCCAACTATTGGACCTGTTACTATTGGTCTGTCAATCATGTGCTGACCAAAAACACGTCCGTCCCATATAGCTATACCAGCTAAAATACCAAGTAATAACGCATTTAATAACATTTTACTCTCCTTTGTTATTTATAAAATTCTTTTATGATATCTTCATATCCAAGCTTTCGTCCAGTAGGAACAGCTTGCAAAAAAATTTCCTTATTTAATTCATGTAGCTTTTTTAAATTATTTATATCATGCTCATCTAAATATACCTGCATATCAATCATTTTCTTAGATTCAGCTTTTCTAATCCCTCCCAAACATATTGTTTTTATAGAATTCGTATTGTTACAAATAGTTAAAGCATCATCTATAGAAGCTGTGATAACTAGTATATTTCTATTTTCATGCTTAGGATTATTAATAACTAATATAGCACCTTCTATATTCTTTATGGATAACAAAACTTGAGGCGGAGTTGCCATACTAAAAGCAGCCTGCATCATCTTATCATTGACAGCCTGTTCATTTGCAACCAATAAAGTATCAGCACCTGTAAAAGATACCCAACTTACAGCGACTTGACCATGTACAAGACGATCATCAATTCTTAATAATTTTATCATAATTAATTACTCCTAAAATATATATTTATAATTCTTCTAAATTTTGATAATTTTTTTCAAGATAATTATTGACTAAATACATAGTTTCTTTTGTATCTGCTATAATGTCTTCTAATATCTCTTTATTCTTGGAATCATCTTCTCCAATATCAGCCATAACTATTTCTAATAATAAACCTAAATTTAACCCTGTTACTATATATATATTTTTCCTATGGGATAATGTTTCTAAAGCGGCTCTTGTAGTACTGCCTCCTACTATATCTGTGATAATTATAGTAGAAATATTATTATCATATTTTTCTATCTCTTTAATGATATTATCTTTTATATCTGATAATTGATCTGAAACTTCTAATGAAACACAACTAATATTCTCAACATTGCCATAAATAATTTTTAATGAATCTATTATTCCTAAAGCAAATTTGCCATGAGTAACTAAGATAATATTTTTCATATTGCTCTCCTTTTGATTTGTATATTCTTTTAAATATATTTGTATATACATTTATAATATAATACATAAATATTTTTAAATCAAGTTATTTGAATATTTTTATAACTAAATATTATAAAAAAACTATTATATATAAGATTTATATATAATAGTTTTTAGATAAATATTTATTTTATTAATATTTAGTTAAAGGATATAATTAAATTATGAAAATATTTTTTTAACAAAATTATTATACTTTTTTTATTGCCATATATTAAGACTATAAGTACAACAATTATATTTGTTTTAAAAATTAAATATTTTCTATACACTCACAAAGTATTGAAATAGCTTTTTCTAATTCTTTATCAGTTATTGTGAGAGGAGGAAGAAGTCTTATTTTATTTTTTGCTGTTAGTGGAATGACTCCTTTTAATATACATTTCTCAACTATTTCTCTTGCATTTAATCCATCTTTTAATCCTATTCCAAGCATTAAACCTATTCCGTCAACACTTACAACATTATTAAGTTTTGTTAATTTAGTTTTTATATATTTAGATTTCTTTTCAACTTCTTTTAATAAGTTTTTATCTATTATATTTAAAACTTCTAAAGCTCCTGCAGCAACAACAGGATTAGCACCGAATGTAGAAGCATGATCCCCCGGAACAAATACATCGGAACATTTTTTATTCATAAGTATAGCCCCTATAGGAAGACCTCCCCCTAAACCTTTTGCTAATGTAGTGATGTCTGGTTTTATACCAAAATGTTCAGAGCATAAAAACTTTCCTGTTCTTCCAACGCCAGTTTGAACTTCATCTACTATAAAAAGTATATCATTTTCTTCGCAGTATTTTTTTATCTTTTGTACATATTCTTTATCAAGAGGTATAACTCCGCCTTCACCCTGTATAAGCTCCATCATTATAGCACATGCATTATCTTTTAATTTTTCTATAGTGTCTTCATAGTTGTTTGCCTCTGCAAATGAAAAGCCTTCCAAAAATGGAAAAAAGTAATTGTGAAAAACTTCCTGACCTGTAGCAGAAATTGTACAGATAGTTCTGCCATGAAAAGAGTTTTTTAATGTTACAATTTTGTTTCTTTTATAATTTTTATCATTATTGGCATATTTATTGAATGAATATTTTCTTGCACATTTAATAGCAGCTTCATTTGATTCGGCACCAGAGTTGCAGAAAAATGCTTTATCGTATTTTGTGATAGAGCATAATTTTTTTGCTAAATCTATATAAGGTTTATTATAATAGAGATTTGAAGTATGCTGCAAAGTTTTTAATTGATTAGTTACAGCATTAATCCAATTTTTATTTCCATAACCAATGCTATTAACTCCAATGCCGCTTCCTAAATCAATATACTCTTTTCCTTCTACATCTTTTAATTTAGTGTCTTTTCCAGATTCCAAAACTAAATCGAATCTTGCATAAGTGTTAGCAACATATTTTTTACTATTATTAATATATTCTTTTTTTAATTTTGATTTTTCATTATTTTGATTATTATTATTTTTTTTGCATGCCATATTTTTATCCTTATTATTTTAATTTATTTTAATCTTTATAAAACATTGTTCCTATACCTTCATCAGTAAACATCTCTATTAATAATGAATGGCATAGTCTTCCATCTATTATAAACACTTTTGATACACCATTTTGTACTGCATTAATACAGTGTTGAACTTTAGGTATCATTCCTCCAGATATAGTTCCATCTTTTATAAGATTATCTATTTCTTTAATATTTATTTGGCTTATTAAAGTGCTTTCATCATCTTTATTTTGCAGAAGTCCAGGTGTATCAGTCATATATATTAATGTTTCAGCTTTTAGGCTTTCTGCAATTTTTGCAGCAGCAGTATCAGCATTAATATTATAAACATTTCCATCTTTATCACATCCAACAGTAGCAACTATTGGAATATATTTGTTTGTTACTATTGTATTAAGCAAATGAGTATCAACATCATCAACATCTCCAACAAATCCTAAATCAGTATCTCCTTTGTATTTGCTTACTTTAAACATGTTCCCATCAATACCGCATATACCTAAACATTTGCCTCCGCAGTTTTCAAGAGAAGCCACCAACTCTTTATTAACTTTTCCAGCAAGAACCATTTTTACTATTTCCGCAGTTTCGCTATCAGTGTATCTTAATCCATTTATAAACTTTGATTCTTTGCCTATTTTATTGAGCATAGCAGTAATGTCTTTTCCTCCCCCATGAACTACTATAACATTTATTCCCACAGTAGAAAGCAAAGCAACATCGCTCATAACTTTCTTTTTTAATTCAGGGTTTTCCATAGCACTTCCTCCGTATTTTATTACAACGGTTTTTCCCGTGTATTTTTGTATATATGGAAGTGCCTGATTAAGTATAAGTGCTTTATCTCTATTTGAAATATTATCCATTTTTATTTCCTTGTATCTATATTGCTTTATATAAAATTTTAGCTTCTGTATGAGCCGTTAATTTTTACATAATCATAAGTTAAATCACATCCCCAAGCTATAGCCTTGCTAGCCCCGCAGTTCATATTTATTGTAATTTTTATCTCATCTTCTTTTAATATTTTTAAAGCCTCTTCTTCATCAAACTTTACACCATATCCATCTTTATAAACATTCATCTCACCGTATTTTGAACCTACATTTATAGAAACTTTATTTATATCAAAATCAGCATCAGTATAACCTATAGCACATGAAATCCTTCCCCAGTTCATATCGCAGCCAAACATAGCAGCCTTAACTAAATTTGATGTTATAACAGATTTCGCTATTTTTCTTGCTAATTTCATATCGCTTGCATTCATTACTTCGCATTCTATTAACTTTGTAGCCCCCTCTCCGTCTTTAGCTATTGCTTTAGATAAATAAGTATTTGTCATATTTAATGCTTTGCAAAATATTTTATAATTATCATCTTCTTTATTTATTAAAGTGTTTTTAGCTTCTCCATTAGCAAGTACAACACACATATCATTTGTAGAAGTATCTCCATCAACGCTAACCATATTGTATGTAGATTTTGTATCCTCGCTTAAAGCCTTCTGAAGCATTTCACTTGATATATTGCAGTCTGTTGTGATAAATGCGAGCATTGTAGCCATATTTGGATGAATCATTCCGCTTCCTTTTGCTATGCCTCCAATATGAACTTTTTTGCCGTCTATTTCAAACTCATAAGCTATCTCTTTCATAAATGTGTCAGTTGTCATTATTGCAGCTGCAGCATTTTTAGCATGCTTATGAGAGTGATTTGCATTATCTATTAATTGTTTAATATTTTTTTCTATAGGCTCTATTGGTAATGGTACTCCTATAACTCCAGTAGATGCAACAGCTACTTCTTTTTCATCAATACTAAGTACATCGGCAGTAAGTTTGCACATCTCTTTTGCTATTTCTACTCCGTTTTTATTACAAGTATTAGCATTACCAGAATTGCATATAATAGCTTTTGCTTTTCCGTCTTTTAAATGTTCTTTACTTACTGTAATGTTTGCTCCGCATGCTTTATTTTGAGTATATACTGCCGCAGCAGAACATTGACTTTTACTATAAATTATTGCTAAATCTTTTTTTTCTTTATTTTTCTTTATTCCTGCATGTATTCCATTTGCGAAGAAACCTTCAGAAGCACATACACCGCCTTCAATTTCTTTAATATTTATCATTTTATTCTCCTATTTATTTATAAAATTAATTGTTGTTTAGTAAATTAATTTCTTATATGCTTGTTTTTTTATTGTTCTTTTTCCCGCAGCAAAAAGAACCAAAAAGTGCAAAATAGTTCTAAATAATTTTAATTATATTATTTTTAATTAAATATAATTATTTATCTATATTTATTAAAAAGCTGGAGGAATGAAATTCAATCCTTCAGCTTCTTCTAACCCTAAAGCTATATTCATGTTTTGTATAGCCTGTCCTGCAGCTCCTTTTACCATATTGTCTATTGTTGATACTATTATTAATTTGTTTGTTCTATTGTCTATATGCAAAGATATATCACAGTAATTTGAGTATTTAACATATTTTAAATTTGCTATCTCTCCAATATTTAATACTCTTACAAATGCTGAATCTTTATAAAACTCTTTATAAATGTTATGTATATCTTCCAATTTAAGATTTTTATTTTCTAATTTAGCATATATTGTTGAAACTATTCCTCTGTTTAATGGAAGCAAATGAGGAACAAAAGTAACTTTTATATCTTCACCGTATATGTTTGATAATGTTTGTTCTATTTCTGGTGTGTGTCTATGTTCAGCAATTTTGTATGGAGCAAATGCTTCATTACATTCAGTATAATGAGTATTTAATTTTAATTCACGTCCCGCACCAGTAGCTCCAGATTTAGAGTCAATTATAATATCATCTTTTTGTATTAATTTGTTTACCAAAGCAGGAGCTAATGCCAAACCTATAGAAGTAGGGTAGCAGCCGGGGTTTCCTATAATTTTAGCATTCTTTAATTGTTTCTTATTATATACATTATCATATTTAATTATTTCAGGTATTGAATAAATTGCCTCTTTATGAAGATTTTTATATTTGTATTCTTTGCCGTACCAATTTTTATAATCTTCTTCATCGTCCAATCTGAAATCAGCCCCCAAATCTATAAATAAAATATTTTTTTCAAAGCATTTATTTGCAATCTCATCGCTTAAACCAGCAGGAAGTGAGGCAAATACTACATCAGTGTTTTCAAATATTTCATTTTCATCTATTAATAATTTATCTAAGTTTTTATTTAAGTTAGGATATACTTCGTTTATGTTTTTTCCAACAAAACTTTTTGAAGAAATATTTTTTAATTCTACTTTACTATGAGATAATAGCAGTCTAATTAATTCTGCACCTGCATATCCTGTTGCACCTATAACGGATACTTTTATCATAATACAATACTCCTCTGTGATATTTAGAAATAATATGTTTTTTATTTTTTTAATGTTTTTGATGAAATTATTTTAATAAAAGAATTTTAGAGGCTTAACGCCTTGAAGAATGATTTGTAAAAAGAGTGTAGCTATTATTTATATTTTTCATTAGTTTTTTCCTAAAAATTTACTACAGAAAGTATTATACTATAAATGATAAAAAAGTCAATAAATTATATAATAATAATAAATTATTTTTTTATTATATTCAATTTATTTATATTACTTAAATAAAATATATTTAATATTATTTATTTGAATTAATATTTTATTGACAATATGAATCTTTAGAATTATAATTGCCAAACATTAAATTTGTTAAATAAAAATATTAGAAGGATTTGTCATTTATGAAAAATCTTACTATATATATAGTATTTATTTGTTTTAATATATTTTTGTTTTCATGTAATGATTCTAAAATAAATATAGAAGAGAATATAACAAAAGATAGAGTAGGAAATGAAATTATTTTACCAAAAAAAATAGAAAGTATAGCAAGTTTATCTCCTTCTTCTACGGATATTATATTATCTTTAGGTTTTGCTGATAAAATAATAGCAGTTGACTCTACTTCTAAAGAAATTTTATCTACTAACAATGTGGATATGTCTAATATTGCCGTTTTTGACATGTTTAATCCTGATTCAGAAAAAATAATATCTCTTAAGCCTGACATAATTTTTGTTAATGGTTTTAGTGTGTTTGGAGGAAAAAATTCATTAGATTCTATAAAGGCTTCTGGTATATGTGTGGCTGTAATACCTACAAGTGATACTATTAATTCTATAGAAGATGATATATTCTTTTTAGGAGATGTTTTATCTAAAACTGATGAGGCTTCTAACATTGTCAATATTATGAGCAGTAATATAGAAAAGATTAGAGCTATAGGCGATACAATAACTAATAAAAAGAAAGTGTATTTTGAAATATCGGCTTTGCCAAATTTATACACATTCGGTACTAATGTTTATTTAGACGACATGATAAATATTATAGGAGCATCAAATGTATTTTCGGATAGAAATTCTTGGATATCCACAACAGAAGAAAATGTACTCTTTTTAAATCCTGATATAATATTTACAAGTGTTGATTACATTAATAATCCTGATAAAGAAATATTAAGCAGAGCATCTTGGCAGAATGTAAATGCTGTAAAAAACAAAGATGTATATTATATAACATCAGCTTCATTGCCTACCCATAATATAGTTAATGCTTTAATAATGATGGCTAAATATATTTATCCTAATGAATATAAAGATATTGAATTGATTAGGAATTAATTGTAATGATAAAAAAGATAATAATAATATTGGTTTTAGTTTTTATTTCTACTATATTATCAATATGTATAGGGAGTGTATTTATATCGCCTAAAGAGATAGGAGCTATATTATTATATAAGTTGTTAAATATCGAGATTATGAATATAGATAAAATAAATTCTGATATTATAGGTATAAGGCTTCAGCATGCTATATTATCCTTATTTGTAGGAGCTTCACTTTCCATGACTGGAGTTGTTATACAATCTATATTAAGAAATCCATTAGCTTCTGCTTATAATTTGGGTATATCATCTGGTGCAGGTCTTGGGGCTGCATTACTTATAGTTATGCAGATATCTTTTAATCAGTATTTTTTTATAAGTACATCTATGATATTTGCTTTCATTACTATATTATTTATATTGTTTATATCTAATAGAATAGATAAATATATGAGTAATAATTCTATAATACTTGCAGGAATTGTAATATCGCTTTTTTTAAGTTCTGTAATGAGTTTTTTATCTTATATGTTTCCTAAATATTCAAATCAGATAATACTTTGGCAGCTTGGAAGCTTATTTGTAAGAAACAAATTAGATATTTTCATAATAATTTTTGCTACTTTAATATTTTTACTTATACTTATAAAATATTCAAGTGTATTGGATATTATGACTTTCTCAGATGAGACAAGTTTATCTTTAGGTATTAATGTAAAGAATATGAGAATATTTTTTATACTTATTTCGTCATTTATAACAGCAATGTTGGTTGCTTTTACTGGTATAATAGGGTTTGTTGATTTGGTGTCTCCTCATATAGCGAGGAAAGTATTTGGAGCTAAGCATATCATTGTTGTTCCTATGTCTGCTTTAATGGGGGCATTGCTTTTAAATATTTCTGATATATTTTCAAGGGTTATAGTAGAAGGTTCAAATATACCTATAGGGATTGTTACAGCTGTTATAGGTGCGCCTTTCTTTTTATATGTATTTATATCGAGCAGCAGTAGTAAAAAGGGAATGTAATTTTTTATGAATGATAAAGTAAATAAAATGCTTGAAGTAAAAGACTTATGTTTGAGCTATACAAATAAAAAAGATGTTTTGAAAGATATATCATTTGAGGCATATAAAAACGAAAGTTTATGTATTATAGGTCCAAACGGATGCGGGAAAAGCACACTTTTAAAATCTTTATGCAGAATAATAGATTTTGATAGCGGAAAAATACTTATTAATAATGAAGATATAAGAAAAATAGATACTTATAAAACTGTAGCTATAATGACTCAGATGTCTGCGATATATTTTGGCTACACTGCTTATGATACTATAATGATGGGTAGATATTTTAATTATAAAGATAAACTTTTGTCTATTCCAAGTAAAGAGGATAAAGAATTTGTAATTTATTATATGGAAAAATTAAAGATTATGCATTTAAAAGATAAGTTAATAACAGAGCTTTCAGGGGGTGAGCTTCAGAGGGTTTTTTTAGCTAGGACTTTAGTGCAAAATCCAAGCATAATACTTATGGATGAGCCTACTAATCATTTAGATTTGAATAGTCAGATAGAGTTGATTTATAATTTGAAAGAGTGGGTTAAAGAAGGTAGTCGATGTATTATAGCAGTTCTTCATGATATTAATGCTGTATTAAATTTTGCTGATAAATTATTGGTTTTAAAAAATGGCGGCTCTAAATATTTTGGAAGTATTGATGACTTTGATATTAGGTTATTGAATGATATATATGGTATTAATGTGGTTGAATATATGCACAATTCATTAAATAAATGGTGATTTTATTTTTTAATTTTTTTGTAAAAAACACCTTGATTTTTATTTATAATTATATTATACTTTATAATATAATTAGGAGGAAATAGGTTAGAATCCTATACGAGCCCGTCACTGTGTTTGGTAGCGAAACTTCTTTTTAATATTAAATCGCTAATATTAAAAAACCATTGCTTATTAGTGAGAAGGTGAAGCGTAGATAGCCATAAGTCAGGATATTCCTTTTTGTTACAAAACTCGGGAGCAGTTTTTATACAATCAGAATATTATAAACTCCCTAAGTCATAAACCTTGTATTTAGGATTTTAAGAGAATGATTTGTTAGTTTAAAGTATGTTTTTTTTATTATTTTAAAGTCAACCGCTTGATTTTTTGATATATATATACTATACTTTCTTTAGTAGAAAAGATTGGTTTTCTATAAATATTCTTTTGGAGTTTAAAGAGATGAGGTTGAAAACTAAACTTCTTAACACTGTGTATGAGTTTAAAGATTTAAAAGAAGTGTTAGGTAAAGCTAATGAAGAGAGGTCGGGGGATAGCTTAGTTGGTTTATGTGCTGAGACTTCTAAGGAAAGGGTTGCCGCTAAAGAGGTTTTGGCTAATTTAACCATAGCTGATATTAGGAATAATCCAGTTGTTTCATACGAGGAAGATGAAGTTACTCGTATAATACAGGATCAGGTGAATGAGAGGATTTATGATGAAATAAAAAACTGGACTATGTCTGATTTTAGGGAGTGGATATTATCTAATCACACAACAGGTGAGATGATAAAAAGAGTCAGCAGAGGTATTACTAGTGAAGTTGTTGCTGGTGTATGTAAGCTTATGTCAAATTTGGATTTGATATATGCAGCTTCAAAGATAAGAATAACAGCTCATTGTAATACTACTATAGGTCAAGAAGGTACACTTTCATTCAGACTTCAGCCTAATCACCCTACTGATGATGTAGATGGAATAATAGTTTCTACTATGGAAGGTCTTAGTTATGGAGTAGGTGATGCTGTTATAGGTTTGAATCCTGTAAACGATTCGGTAGAAAGTGTTACAAGAGTTTTAAATGCTTTTACAGATCTTAAAAACAAATTCAAGATACCAACTCAAGTTTGTGTTTTGGCGCACGTTACTACACAAATAGAAGCAATTAAAAAAGGCGCTCCATCTGATTTGATTTTCCAAAGTATAGCAGGAAGTCAGAAAGGTAATGAAGCTTTTGGTATAAGCGGAGATTTAATATCTGAGGCTTTAGATGTTGCTTTGCATTATGGTACAGGAGTTGGTCCTAACGTTTTATATTTTGAAACAGGTCAAGGTTCTGAGGCTTCGTCTGAGGCAAATCATGGTGCTGACCAAGTAACTATGGAAGCAAGATGTTATGGTTTTGCTAAAAAATATAGTCCATTCTTAGTAAACACAGTAGTAGGATTTATTGGTCCTGAATATCTTTACAATTCTAAACAAGTTATTAGAGCAGGTCTTGAAGATCACTTTATGGGTAAGCTTACAGGAATTTCTATGGGTTGTGATGCTTGTTATACTAACCACATGAAAGCAGATCAAAATGATATTGAGAATTTAGCTGTATTGTTATCAGCAGCTGGCTGTAACTACTTTATGGGAATACCAGCAGGCGACGATGTAATGTTGAATTATCAATGTACAGGTTATCATGAAGCTCCTACTTTAAGACAGCTTTTAGGTTTAAAACCTATAAAAGAATTTGAAGAATGGCTTGAAAATATGGGTATATGGAAGAATGGCAGACTTACAGATATAGCTGGTGATGCCTCTATATTTATGAAATAATATATAGGAGTTATAATATGCAAGAAGCAGAACTTGAATTATTGATAAAAAAAGTATTATCTAATATGGATATTAATAATGTATCTAAAAATTCTGTAACAAACAATAATGTGTCTTCTAATTCATCTTCATCATTTGCAGATGATTCTCCTTTAGAAGATTTGGGTGATATGGATTTCAAAAAAGAAATGAGAGTTCCTAATCCGCAGAATTTAGATATGTATATGAAACTTAAGCAAGCTACTCCTGGAAGAATAGGTATTTGGAGATCAGGTCCTAGATATACTACTAGGACTATGCTTAGATTTAGAGCAGACCATGCTACAGCACAAGATACAGTGTTTAAAGATGTTCCTGAAGAATTTATTAAAGAAAATGGATGGTGGTCTGTACAAACTAGATGTACAAGTAAAGATATGTTTTTGACACGTCCTGACCTTGGAAGAAGACTTAATGAAGAAGGTGTGAAGATGGTTCAGGAGAAATGTCAAAAAAGTCCGAAAGTTGAGATATATGTAGCTGATGGGTTATCATCAATGGCTGTAATGACAAATGCTAAAACAACTCTTCAGTCTATAGAGCAGTCTTTAAAATCATATAATTTAACTATAGGTACACCATTTTTTGTTAGATACGGTAGAGTTGGTGTAATGGATGAAATAGGAGAATTATTGGATGCTGATGTTGTTTGTACTTTAATAGGTGAAAGACCTGGATTGATAACAGATGAGAGTATGAGTTGTTATATGGCTTATAGACCAACTATAGGAATGCCTGAAAGTAGAAGAACAGTTGTTTCTAATATACATTCTGGCGGTATGCCTGCTTTAGAAGCTGGTGCTTATATAGCAGATCTTGTGAAAAAAATGTTAGAACAAAAAGTTAGTGGTATAGAATTAAAATAAAGGAGTTCATTTTTATGAGAGATGATAGCATAAAAGTTAATATATTGGCAGTTAAAATGATAACTAATGTAGATAAATCCATGGCTGAACAATTTAAACTTGATGGCAGCTATAAAAGTTTAGGTTTAATAACTACCGATTGTGATGATGTAGGATATACAGCTATAGATGAAGCTACAAAAAAAGCTGATGTTAAAGTTGCTTATGCACGTTCAATGTATGCTGGAGCATCTAATGCTAGTCAGAAGTATGCTGGAGAATTTATAGGTATATTAGCAGGGCCTTCACCAGCAGAAGTAAGAAGCGGATTAAATGCAGCAATAGATTTTATTAATTCAGGTGATGCTACATTTAAATCAGCTAATGAAGATGATTCTGTTGCATACTATGCTTATACAATTTCTAGAACAGGAAGTTATTTATCTGAACAGGCAGGTATAGCTTTAGGTTCTCCTTTAGCATATCTTGTTGCTCCTCCGCTTGAAGCTATGTATGCTATAGATGCAGCTTTGAAGGCAGCTGATGTTAAATTGGCTGTGTTTGGACCTCCTCCTTCAGAAACAAACTTTGCATCTGCATTTTTAACAGGTGAGCAATCTGCTTGTAAAGCTGCTTGTATGGCATTTGCTGAAGCTGTAAAATCAGTATGTTCTAATCCAACATTATTTTAATATTTAGGATTTCTGTGTATGGAATATGCTATAGGAATGATAGAAACTTATGGTGATGTGGCGGCTATTGAAGCATTAGATGCTGCTTTAAAATCTAGTAATGTTATTACACCTGTTATAACCTATATTGGAGGCGGTATAGTTACAATTAGTTTTTTTGGAGATGTTGCAGCTGTTAAAGTTGCTGTTGATTGCGGTGTGGCTGCCTCTCAAAGGGTTGGTATGGTTTTAAGTAGTACTGTTATAGCTAGATTAAGTGCAGAGGTGTTTGACACTATTTTTAAAGATGACTTCAACAAAGATAATGGTGGTAAAGAAGTAGATCTTTCCAATAGTATTGATAAAAAAATAGATTCTAATAATGATACTGTGAATACTACAAAACATAATAATGATGCTGTTGTTAATGAAGTAACAGATGTTTCAGAAGATAATGATGGCAGTGATTTAAACGACAATGTTATTAATATGGATGGTATGTTATTAGATGATAATTTAATTGATGAATCCTCTGATAAAAAAAATCCTAAAAAGAGAAAAAAGAAAAAGAAATAATTGATAAATAGGACAGTATATGGAAACAATAAAAGATGTTGATCTTATATCTATACAAGAGACAAGGGATTTAGTAGAGAAAGCTTATGAGGCACAAAAGGGATTTGAAAAGTTAGATCAAGAAAAAACGGACAATATAGTTAATTCTTTGGCTAGGGTACTTTATGAAAATTCAGAATATCTTGCTAAATTAGCGTGTGAAACTACTAAATTTGGAAGATGGGAGGATAAGAAGACTAAAAATATACTTGCTAGTGAAATATTAAATGATTATATGAAAAATATAAAAACTAGAGGTATAATCAAGGAAGATAATGATAATAAAATATATGAAGTAGCTGTACCTATGGGAGTTGTTGCAGGTATAATCCCTACTACAAATCCAACATCTACTGTTATATTTAAAACTTTAATATCATTGAAAGCTGGCAATGCTATAGTTTTTAGTCCGCATCCTAGAGCTTTAGAATGTATATTAAAAACGGTCGAAATAATAAAGTCTGAATTAAAAAGATTAGGTGTAGATGATAATTTAGTAGGTTGCATATCTAATCCTACAATGGTTGCCACATCAGAGCTAATGAAGCATGATAAAGTTGCCATAATATTAGCTACTGGCGGTTCAGCTATGGTTAAAAGCGCTTATAGTTCTGGCAAACCTGCATTGGGAGTTGGTCCGGGTAATGTTCCAGCTTATATTGATAAAACAGCAAATGTTGAAAAAGCGGTTGCAGATATTTTATGCAGTAAGACGTTTGATAATGGTACTATTTGTGCTTCAGAGCAGTCTATTATAGCGCATTCTGCAGTTTCAGATCTTGTTAAAAAAGAATGTATAAAACAAGGTGCTTATATCCTGAACGAAGAAGAAAAGAAAAAAGTAGAAAAAATACTTGTTGGACCTACCGGAGCATTTAATCCGAATATAGTTGGACTCGACGGAAAAACATTAGCTGATATGGCAGGTATAAAAGTGCCAGAATATACCAGGGTTTTGATTGCACCAGAAACTGGAGTTGGTAAGAAATTTCCTTTCTCTATAGAAAAATTAACTTGTATTTTAGCTTTCTATGAAGCAAAAAATTTAGATGATGCTAAATATATAGCTTTAAGTTTGATAAGATTTGCTGGTATGGGGCATAGTTGTGCTATACATGCTAATGATAAGGAAAGAATTCTTAATTATTCATCAGTTATGCCAGTATCACGCGTGTTGGTAAATACTCCTACTAGCCAAGGTGCTGTGGGTTATGCAACTTCTTTGACTCCATCATTTACTTTAGGATGTGGAAGTTATGGAGGAAATGCCACAAGTGATAATATAAGTGTTTTACATTTATTTAATAGAAAGAGAATTGCTTATGGAGTTAATGATATATCTAAAATTAAAGATTTCTCTAACGGCAGTTCTAATAATAGTATGAATAATATATATAATGATGAATTTATAAATAAAATCATTATAGAAGTAAAAAAAGCATTAAATAATAAAATATAATTTAGGAGGAAATTCT
>NZ_JAWLPU010000005.1 GCF_036997485.1 Brachyspira pilosicoli
TGTAGATAATTACAGAGAAGGCGATATAAATAGATTATTGTCAGAATTGGAAGAAGCTAAAAACAGCATAGAAAACTACATAAAAGATACAGACAGTAAGAAAGAAGAGTTATTGTCTTCTATGATGAATGAGTTAGAGTCAAAAGAAAAAGCTCTATATGATAGATTGGAAGAGTCAAAAGCTGCTATAGAAAGCTATATAAAAGATACAGACAGTAAGAAAGAAGAGTTATTATCTTCTATGATGAATGAGTTAGAAAGAAAAGAGAAAGCTATATACGATAGGTTAGAAGAGAGAGTTGGCAGTGTAGAGAGTAAGATATCATCATTAGATGAAAAAATAAGCAATGGTATAAGTAAAGACTTAGAAGGTTTCTATAACAGCCTAAATGAAGCTGTAAATAACTATAAATCAGAGATAAGCAGTTTAGAAGCTAATAGTGCCGAGTTAAGCACTGATACTCTAAACAAAATTAGTGAAGAAGTTAAAAATAGCTATGAGAATTATGTAAAAGATTTAGAAGAAGTTTACAATAATTCAGTATCCTTGTTAGAAGAGTATTCAAATAATTTGAAAGATGAGTTAGAGGCTCTTAGAGAAGAAAATACAGAAGCAGATAAAAATTACATTAATGAGTATTTAGAAGAGTATTCAAGTAGTTTAAAAGATGAATTGAATACTTTAAGAGAAGAGAGCAGAGAATCTGATAAGAATTATGTAAACGAATATTTAGAAGAGTATTCAAATAGCTTAAGAGAAGAGATAGAGCGTATTAGAGAGGAGAATGCAGATAAGAATTATATTGATGAATATTTACAAGAATATTTAAACAATATAGATTCAAAAATAGAAGATAAGTTTAATGTATTAAACAAAGCAAAAGAAGAATTAGACAATATAATAAAAAATAGCTTTGATGAACTAAACAGCAATTTAAATGATACTATAAGCAAAATAAATGAAAATACTCTTAATCAAAATGAAAGAATATCTTTGGTAGAGAGCAGACTAAATGATTATGCTGAACAAATGTCTAAAGTAGATGAAAAAGAAAGATTGTTGTATGAATATTTAGATTCAAAAATATCAGAACTTAAAACAGAATATGAGTCTGTAGGCAAATCTTATGAAGATAAATTCTCAAATATAGAAAGCTCTATATTAAATGATGAGCAAGTAGCTTTATTGAGAGATGAGTTTGCTAATTTCAAAAATTCTATTTTAGAATCTGAAAAAACAGATATTCCAAATATTTTTGAAGAGCTAAAAAATCAATTTGAAGAATCATTTGATTTATTTACAAAAGAAATATTAGAGAGAGTATCTGATTCAGAAACTATGATTTCTAATATGCAAGATACAATAGAAGATGAAAAAAATAACATATTAGATAAAATAGAGAATTTTAAATTTGAATTAGAAGCTTTGAAAAACAATGATGCTTTAAATGAATTGGAACAGGAGAGAATAAAATTACAAGATACATTTAATTCTCTAAAAGCAGATTTTAATAAGCTTGATGAATTAGAAAATGAAGTTTACTTATTAAAAAATAATTTAGAAGGTGTTGATGGTAATTTAAGAATTGATGTAGACAGATTATTTGAAGAGATATCTGAGTTTAAATATTCATTGGAATATAAAATAGATACATTAGAAGATAATAGTGTTTCTAAAGAATATTTTGATGAAGAGAAAGAGAAGCTTTATTCTTTATATGATGAAGTAAATTCTCTTAATGATGAGTTTAAAGAAAATATCAATAATAGAGTTTCTTATTTCGAGGATAATTTATCAGATCCAAGCAGAATATTAAAACTTTATGAAGATGCTATTACTCCAGAAGTAAATAATTTGAAAAATGAGATAATATCAAGTTTAAAAGAACAAATTGATGAAGTAGAAAATGGCATATCTATTTGGAAAGATGATAGCTTATATAATTTGCTTGAACAATTAAAAGAAGCAAAAAATAATATCGAATCATTTATAGATAGCACAAATGATAGAAAAGAATCTATTGTAGAAGATATAGTAAATGCTGTTAGAGAACAAATAGAAGATAGAGAAAATGAGTTAAACAAATCATTAGAATCTAGAATAGGCTCTATTAATGATAAAGTTAATGATTTAGAAAACAAATTAACTTCTGACATTAACAGATTTAATAATATGATAACTGATGCTATAGACAAATATGAAGATGAACTCAAAAATATAGAAAGCTATAGATTAGAAGAATCATCTTCTGTAATGAAAGATATAGATGATATAGGTAAAAATATTATATCTAACTATGAAAGCTATAGAGAGTTATTGAATAGTGCTTATGAAAATAATTATAAGTCTTTAGAAGAGCTTTGCAATAACTTGAAAATGGAAATAGAAAATGCTAAGTTAGATACTAATAAAGGCTATATTGATGTATATTTAAATGATTATACTTCTAAAATAGACTCCAAATTAAAAGAGCAGATGGATAGTATTGAAAAAAGCAAAGAGACTTTAGATAATATTATTACAGATTCATTAAATGATTTGAATGAAAATATAAATAATGCTATGTCTAAAGTAATGGAGAGTTCAGAGGATAAGATTAATGATTTTATAAATAGCAGAGAATTAGAATTAGTAAATAAAATTTCTTCTTATGAGAATAATACAATCAGTAAAGATGAATTATCTGAAGAGTTAAGAAAAATAGAGGAGAGTTTTGAACTATTTAAGTCTAATAATAATGATATATTCAATACTCTTGAAGAATACAAATCAAAGATATCTAATATAGCTCTTGGTTTATCTGATATTGAAGATAATAATTTGAATTTTACAAGCAGATTAGAGAAACGCATAGAGTTCTTTGAAGATTCTTGGGGTAATGGAGAGAAAATAAAAGAATTATATTCAGATTTTATAAATGAAAAAGCAGATAATTTTAAATCTGATTTAGAGTTTAAATTTAGAGATTCATTTAAAGAGTTTAATTCTAAGATAGATAATATTGAAAAGAGCTTTAATGAAAATATAAATTCAATAATAGAAAACTTAGATAAAGAAAATCTTACTTCAAATGAAAAGATAGAAAATATATCAAAAGCTCTAAATAATTTAAAATCTGATATAGAAGACAAGATAATTTCTTTTGAAGAGTCTAATAATAAATCAAAAGAGTTATTTAATAACAAGCTTTCTACTTTTGAAAATAAGATGGAAGCCTTTGAAGATAGAATAAAAGATGTAGAAGATAGTCAGCATTATTTGAATAATGATATATCTCAATATGTAAATAGGTTAGATAAAGTATTGAATGATTATGAAGAAGCTATTGATACTAAAATAAATAATCTAAAAAATAGTTTGTCAAATGATAGCGGACATATAGAACATAATTTAATTTCTTCTTTAGAGCTTTCTAATGAACTTGCTAAAGACAAGAAAGAATTATTAGATTCAATATATGAGCTTAAGAAAGATGTTTATGATACTATAGAGAAAAAAGATGCTCAGATGAATGAAGAGTTCTCTAAGTTTAAAACAGAAATTATTGCTTCAATACCTAGCATGCAGGAGCTTAGCGATTTATTTGTTTCAGAAAAAGAGGAGAGAGCTAATGAGTTTGAAGAGTTTAGAAAAGAGATGTTAGATTCTTATTCAGAAAACAAAAACTTTGCTGAGATGTTTGAAGAGGAGAAAAATAAATTTATAGAAGAATTAGATAATTTTAAATCTGCTGTTAGAGTAGAATATATGTCTAATGCTGATAAGATAGAAGCTTTCAAAGATGAATATTTGAAAAACTTTAACGATATGCTTGATAAGGAAAAAGCTAATTTACATTATGCTTTAACTGAAATAAGAAAAGAGATTGAGGGATTAAAAGATAATTCTGTTTCTTTAGATAAATTTGAAGAGCTTATGTCTGAATATAAAGGTAATATTGCTTCTTCTATAGATGATACAAAAGAAAAATTATCTTCAAATATTTCAGATAAAGATTATGTGTCAAAATTATTTGATGAAGAGATAGCTAATATTAATAAAACTATAGAAGAATTTAGAAAAGACTTAGAAGAAAATTATTCTCCTACAGATGTTATAGCTGAGATTTTATCAAAAGAACAAGTTAATTTTGAAAATAAATTATCTGATTTAAAAGAGTCTATGCTTAAAGATATTCCAAGTTTAGAAGATATAAGTAATATATTTGTTGAAGAGAAGATGTCTTTGAGAGAAGAGTTTGCTTCATTAAAAGATGATATAGAATCTAAACTTCAAGATAATAACTATTTTGAAGATATTGCTGAAAAGCAAAAGGCTGATATAAAAAATAATTTTGCTATGCTTCAAGAAGAAGTAGTTGGCAATATTAATAATTATAGAGATAACATGATAAATGATATTTCTAACTTTAGAGATGAGTTTGCTAATAAACTTTCTTTTATAGAGGAATTAGCTAATAGTTTATTACAAGAGAGAGAGAGAATTGCTTTAGAGGTAGAGGATATTAGATTAAAGTATGAAACAGGTACTTTATATTCTGATGATGCTATAAATAGTATGGAAAGCGATAGAAATAGACTAATTAATGAGTTTATTAATTTTAGAAAATCTATATTAGAGCTTATAAGAGAACAAGATGAGGCTATGAAAGTTTTAAATGATGAGAAAATGAGCATTATTGATAATATAGATGAGCTAAACAAAAAAGTTTCTTTAGATTTAATAAGCAAAGATGATGCTATTTCTTTAATAGATGAACAGAAAAAAGAGATATTAGATGTACTTGAAAACTTTAAAGGTGATTCTATAGAAGCTGATTTCAAATATATGACAGAAGAGTTGAGAGATGATATTATCAAAGTATTTGAAGAGTCTAATGAAGCTTTCAGAAAACGTATAGAAGCAAGAATAGAACATTTTGAAGATGCTTATTCAGAGCCAGAAAAAATCAAAGAGTTTTACAGAGATGCTATAGAGGCTGAAGTTGATAATATTAAAGAGAGTGCTTCTCATATATTATTAGATATTACTGGCAATGTTGAAAAAGTTAAGAAACATATAGATGATATAGAAAATGAAAAAGTAAAATCTATAATAGAGAGAATAGATAATGCTCAAAATGAAATAGATGCTATAGTTGATACTATTAAAGTTAATTTGAAAGAGCAGGAAAATGAGATAAGATTATTAAGTCAATCTCAAAAATTAATATCTCAAGACATAGAAAATGTACGCAAAGAGAGAGAAGCTTTAATAGAGATGGTAAAAAATAGCGATGTTAATATAAACAATAAGATTGACAGCTTAACATCTGCTGTTATTGAGGCTTCAGATAATGCTTCTCAAAGAATAGCTGAGAAAGAATTAGAATTTAATATAAAGATAAGAGAAGTTGAAGAATATATATCTTCTATGGAAGAGAAAATTATTAATGAAAATAATGAGCATTTAGATAAATCTAAAGAGGCTGTTAATAATTTACTTGCTTCATTTAATGAGAGTATATTAAAAGAAACTAATGATTTAACTCCTCATATAATGAAAATTGTAAATGAGTTTGTTAATAATGAGATGAAGAAGTTTGAGAGATTCAATGATGTTAAACAGGCTATAGATGAGGTAGAGTTAACTATTGGTGAAAAGATAGATGAAACTTTCAAATTGATGAATGCTAAGTTAGATGATACTACTAAAGAGTTAAGAGATAATATGTCTTCTTATCAAGATGAGCTTTTAAGTGAATTAAGAAACAAGTTTAATAATGAAACTAACAGAAGCATAGAAGAAGTAAAAGCTATGCATGAGGAAGAAGTTACAAAATTAAAAGATATGTATCTTGAAACAGAAAAGTATTATACTGACAGACAGGAAAGAAGCAAAGAAGATATTGTAGCTTTATTTGAAAATACTTATAAAGAATGGCAGGATAAGATTAATTCACTTTATAGTGAGTTAGAGTCAACAAAAGAGAGTATGCATTCTTCTATTGACACTCTTTTAGAAGATTTACAAAATGCTGTTAGTGCTAAAGAAGAGTTTAATAAATCTTTAGAAGATAATAAAGATAAGTTAAGAGATGTAGAAGAGAAGATGAATAACTTACAAAATGAGTTCTCTCCTTCTATAGAAAAACTTCAAACTATAGTTGAAGAGAAGGCATTGGAGTTGCAAAGTAAAATTGAGTTGTATTCTAAAGATATAGAAGAAGAGGGCAATAAGTTTAAAGACAGACTTGAAGAGCTTTCTTCTAATGCTAAAACTTCTTTAGACAATAAAGTTGAGGAATTCGATTCTATAATAGAGAATGTTACTAATAGAATAAATGAGCTTTTAGAAGACAAGAATACTCAATTTGATGAATTGAGAACTCAGTATGAAGATATTTCTATTTCATTGTTAGAATTGAGAGAGTCTATATCTGATGCTGTAAATGAGAGAATAAATGAGGCTAATAGCATTATTGAAGAGGGAGTTGCTAATATAGAACAATCTGCTAATGATAAATATGATAAATATATAGCTAGACTTAACTCTAATATGGAGCAGACTTTATCACTGCTTATGAATGATGCTAAAGAGTATGTACAGAATGCTAAAGAAGAGATATTAAAAGTTCAGTCTTCAAATTTAGATGTTTATGATGAGAGACTTGCAGGTATGAAAAATATTATGTCTGCTTTAGAGGAGGATATAGCTAAGTATTCTAGTGAGATAGATGCGAGATTGGAAGATATCAATTTGAAGTATGAAGATAAAACTAATGTTATACTCAAAGATTTAGATTCAAGAACTGATAACTTAACTGAGAAATTAAATGATGTGGTTAATTCTATAGATAAGATGCTTGATGATAAAACTTATGATATAAACAGTGAGTATGAAACATTAAAGATACAGATAGAAAATATAGCTAAAGACATAAATAAATATATGGATACTGTAAAAGTATTTGATAAAGCAGAAGAGATGGCACATTTTATTAAAGATGATGTTGCTAAATTGGACGTTTTAGTTAATGATACTAAAAATACAGTTTATGATATGAATAAAACTATGTCTGAGTTTGGCGAGCTAAAAAATATGCATGATACTATATTAGAATATGCTGATATTATTAGAAAAGAAAAAGAGAGCTTGAAGGACACAAAAGAGAAAGTAGATATGCTTGTAGAGATGTCTGAAGAGGTGCAAAATAAGTTCATGCAAATAGCAGAAAGTAACTCTATGATAGAAAATACTCAAGAGGGTATAAAAGTTGTTATTGATATAGCTTCTCAGATAGAAAATAAACTTTCTATTATTAATGATAAAGAAGAGCAGGCTAATACTATATTAGAAAAAGTTAATATAGCTGATAATGAATCTGATGATATATTACAAAAAATTGATACTATAAAATCAGCTATGCTTGATATAGAAGATACTAGAAGAGAGTTTTCTGATAAGATGTTTGCTTTAGAGAGAGATATAGCTAAGATAGATAAGAATGACGAAAAAGTTCAGAAGTTCTTTAGCAAGTTGGAAGAGCTTAATGTTATTATAGAAGAGATACAGAATCAGAGAGAGAATTTAAAATATATGAAGAAGCAGTATGAGGATTATGATAACAATATAGTAAAAAATCTTGAGAGAGCTGAATATTTTGTTCGTTATTTAGAGACTCTATTGGATAACGCTGAGAAGTATGTTAATGATGCGGGTAAGAGTTTAACTAAGAGAGCTAAAACTACTACTAAGATTAATGATAAGAAAGAAAACATTATTATTAATATGTATAAGCAGGGTTGGAAATATGATGAGATAGTAAAGAATACTTCTTATGACAGAGATGAGGTTGAGAGAGTGATAAAAAAATGGAAAGATGAATCAGCAAGGGGATATTAATTAAATAAGAGATCTGGTAAAATATAGTATATAAATAATAAGTCTATAGCTAAAGCAATTTAGTTATAGACTTATTAGTTTATTGGGTATTGTTATTAATGAGTTTTGAATTTATTTTAATACCCACCCCATTAAATTTGTTGTATCATATAAAATTTTTTATTTATATTTTTTATAATGCCTTAATTAAAAAAGCACGCCCGCCCAAGTTCTAATTAGGTTAAAAACTTATTTTCCGCACGTTAAATAAATTTTATAGTATTATTAAAAATTGTATCTAAAATTAATTTATGTTTTTTATTTTGTTCAGCGTGCGGTGAATCAGATTTTAAAATTTAAAAAAATTAGCTTTATATAAGAGATATTAAAAAACTATTTGAAATAATAGTAAATTTGTTTATAATCCAAGTATTGATTTTAATATAAAAGTTAAAAAATTAGTAAATTAAAATTAAGGAAATAAAATGAAAATACTCATAGTGTCTGGATTTTTGGGAGCTGGTAAAACTACTCTTATTAAAGAGATGGCTAAAAAGACTAAAAGAGATTTTGTGATAATGGAAAATGAATATGGTGATGTTGACATTGATTCTAATGTGCTTAAAGATGAGGGGATGAATATATGGGAACTTACCGAGGGCTGTGTATGCTGTACTATGAAAAAAGATTTTGCTTCTTCAATACTTACTATTGCTAATTCTTTGGACCCTGAATATTTAATAGTTGAGCCTACTGGTGTTGCAAAGCTTAGTAACATAATAAAAAATATAAAACAAATTGAATATGATAGGATTACATTATTAAAGCCAATCACTATAATAGACGGAAATGCTTTTGATTCTTTTATTTCTTCTTATGATGATATTTATATTGATCAGCTTATAAACACTTCAAAGATTATCGTATCAAAAATGGAGAGTAAGGATAAAGAGGACAATGAAGAGCTTGTAGAGAAAATTAAAAATATATTGAAAAAAAATGATAGGGATATTGATATAATTTCTGAGCATTATTCTAATAAGGATAAAGATTTTTGGGAGGCTATATTAAAAAACTTTTTAGATGAGAAATATGCTTTAAAAGAATCTTTAAATAAAAATACAGAAGAATATATGCCTGATTCTATAAGTATGAAAGGCTGCAGTGTGGGAAGTGAGGGTGAGTTTATGCTGCTCATTGAAGACATTATACATGGAAGGTTTGGATATGTGGCTCGTTCTAAGGGTTTTATAAAATGCGGGGAAGCTGTTTTAAGATATGATGTTGTGGGGGATAGATATGCTGTTACAGGTGCTAGCGAAGATGATGAACTTGAAATAGTGTTTATAGGAAAAGATTTAAATAGAAGTTTGCTTAGAGAAATATTTCAGCCTGTTTATAGAGATAACATAAAAAGAAAAGAAGATAATCATCATGAAGAACATCATCACCATGACGGAGAGTGCTGTCATAGTGAAGAGCGTTGTCATGACGAAAAATGCTATCATTATGATGAAGAGCACCATCATCATTAAAGCGTAAAAATAATGCTTTTTATAAATAATTTGTAATAAAAAAATATTTATGTTAGAATTAATACAATTATATAAAAAGGATAAAAAAATGAAAAGAATATTTTTGTTGTTTATAGTATTTATTGCTGCTATTTCTTGTTCTAACAAAACAGAAAATAATGAAAATGCTGCTATGCCAAATGAAACTCAATTAACTTCAAATACTACTGCTTTTGAAGGAGATTTTGTTTATTATGCTGACTCTGCTATATTTAGCAACTATGCAGAGATGAAAAATTATCCTGTAGCTATGGAAGGAGAGTATATTAATTTAGAGAGAGAATATACTGCTTTTAATTTTACTGAGCCTACTAAAGTTAATCTTAAAGTAGAAGGTTATTTGGAAGATAGACCTGGTATGGAAGAAGGTACTACTAATAAATATTTAATAGTTACAAAGATTATAGGTTTTGATACTAATAAAACAGCACCTTTATTTACTGAATGATTTTGATGCTAATTTTTTTGTTTATGTAGAAGAATTAATGCTAACTTATGAATTACACATAAGTTAGCATTTTTTATATGTATATTTAAATTTATTACTCTTTTTGTTATAATATAAAGAAAATATTTTATGGAATGAAAATGCTTAATAGAGAATATATAAACTATTTAGAAAAACAAAATATATTAATACTTGGAGCTACATTGAGAAGCGGTGTGAGTATTGCTAATGTTTTATATGATATAAATTGTAATAATGATATTAATATTGAGTATGCTTTAAGTGATAGTAAAACAAAGGAAGAATTAAAGCTAAGTATAGAGGCATTAAAAGATAAAAATGCAAAATTATACTTTGGAAAACAGGATATTAATGTTTTAAAAGATATTACATTGATAATAATTTCACCAGGAGTTCCTCAAAGTATAGATATAGTAAAAGAAGCTAAAAAAAGAAATATAAAGGTTATAGGGGAGATAGAGTTTGCTTATAATTTAATTCCAGATAGAAATTACATATCAGTAACAGGCACAGATGGTAAAACTACTACAGTTAATTTAATTTATAGTATTATAAGTTCCTATAAAAAGGCAAGATTATTAGGTAATGTTGGAAATACTTTTTCTAAAGAGGTTGAAAGTATAGAAAAAGATGAAGATATAGTATTAGAGCTTTCAAGTTTTCAGTTGGAAACAATTCATAATTTTCACTCTCATATTTCTGTTATACTTAATATAGCTGAAGACCATTTAGATAGGTATGACAGTATAGAAGATTATTTTAATGCTAAAAAAAATATTACTAAAAATCAAAATAGCAACGATTTTTTAATTTTAAATTATGATAATTATTACACTAATAGATATTATAATGAGCTTATAAAAACAAAAGATACGCATTTTAATGTATTAACTTTTTCTACTAAATTAAAAAAAGCTAATTTATATTATAATAGTGAAGATGAATGTTTATATTATAATGGTGAAAAATTATTTTCTATAGCTAAAAGAAGACTTCTTGGAATGCATAATATAGAAAATATTTTAGCTTCTGTTTTGGCATGTATAAAAGATAATATACCTATAGAATATATAGATAGAGCTGTTAATAATTTCAAAAGTATAGAGCATAGATTAGAGTTTGTAAAAGAGATTGATGGGGTAAGATATATCAATGATTCTAAGGCAACATCTATGAGTGCTGTTATGAGTGCTTTAAAAGCGTTTGATAAAAATATTATACTTATTATGGGGGGAAGAAATAAGGGTATAGATTTTAAGCCTTTAAAGTCGATTATAGAAGAGAGAGTCAAAAAGCTTATTCTTACTGGGGAGGCATCTGAGGATTTAAACAAAATGATAGAAGTCTCTAATAAAGTTATTATAAAAGATTTTACAGAAGCGTTTAATTATGCAAAGAAAATAGCTGTAAATGGAGATACTGTTCTGCTTTCTCCAGGTTGTGCAAGTTTTGATAGTTTTAAAAATTATGAAGAACGCGGAGAATATTTTAAAAGTTTGGTTAATAGATAGAATACTTTTTGATAATTTTTATTAAATTTAAAAAAACATGATTTTAAAAAAATAATTTTTTAGAGGTAATAATAGATGAATGTACATAAACTAATTTTTAAGATACCTTTTATAGTTACAGTTTCTGTTATAATTGCTACTATATCTAGTATTATCGTGGTTTCTATTATATCGTCAAAGGCGATGGATGTTATAGTTAGAAATGGGCTTGAATCAAATGTTTTGTCTTATAATAAGCTTGTTGATTTATGGTTTGAAGATAATAATAATTCTATGATGAATTTTTCTAAAAATAATGATGTTATTAATTTTCTTCAAAATACAAATGATACTGTTTTAAGATTAAATGCTGAAGAGGCTTTAAAATCTTTTGCAGACAGCAAAAATTCTTTTTTGAATTTTATTATTGTAGATACAGCAGGTAATGCAATTTTAGATTCTTCTGGCGGAAGTTTATTAGGAGTATCAATTAATAAAGGAAATGATGATTGGAAGATGTTTGAAGCTTCTGGATATAATTCAGGAGGAGAAAGCAGTATAGAAAAATCTATAATGACAGGACTTCCAACTTATAGATTATGGCATGGTATAAAAGATAATAATGGCAATTTAATAGGTGTATTAGTGGGTAATGTAAATTGGGGAGATTTTGTTGATAGATTTATTAGTAATTTTAGCATAGGTAATTCTGGTCAAATCGTTATTATAGATAAAAATAAAAAGATATTAGCTCATAAAGACAAAAACAAAATATTAACTACAGATAATTATCCTCCTTATGAAACAGTGATAAAAGATAAAAACGGAATTATTACTTATAAGGATTCTGAAGAAGTATATTATATGTCATTTCATAATATAAAAAATACTAATTGGTATATTATAGTTTCTATGTCTAAAAGTGAGTTGTATGCTCCTTCTAAAAATATGATTTGGTATGTTATAATAACTGCTATTATTGTTATAGGCGTTTTGGTTGCTTTTGCTATTTTATTTACTAAGAGACTTATTTCTTATGTTAATGAGGCATTGAGGGTTGCAAGTATTATATCTGATGGAGATTTAACTTTTAATATAGCTGATAAATATTTAAATAGAAAAGATGAGATAGGTTATTTAATAAGAAGTTTTGATAATATAAGAAATTCTATGAAAAGAATAATCCAAACTGCCAATTCAAATATAGACTTAACTAAAAAAACAGCCTACTCGCTTTCTTATGCCAACAAAGATTTATACAATAGAAATAATGAACAGATAGACTCTTTAAGCAAAACAGCAGAAGCTACAGAAGAGATATCAAGCACTATAGAAAAATCTGTAGAGAATGCTAATTTAATTAATAAGATGATGATAGAATCTAAAGATGCTATAGAGAAAGCTGGAAATATCATATCAGAAACTGCTAAAAATACGGAGGAGGCTTTTGAATATAGTAATAAGATTAGCGGCTTAGTAAAGTTTATAGAGGATATTGCCTTTCAAACTAATATACTTGCTTTGAATGCTTCTGTAGAGGCAGCACGTGCTGGAGAGCAGGGACGCGGATTTGCAGTTGTAGCTTCTGAGGTAAGGAATTTGGCACAAACTACACAAAGCTCTGTTAATAATATCACTTCTTTTATTAACGGCAGCAATGAAAAAGTAAAAAATGCAACTAATTCTGCTAATACTTCGAGAGAATTATTTTCTGATATAGAAAATAAAATAAATGAAACAACAAAAGTAATAGAAGATATGGTTAATACTACAAATGAACAGATGGTTGGTATTAATAATATAAATAATGCTGTTATGAATATAGATTCTAAGACACAAGAAAATACTAGTTTAGTGTATTCTATGCAGGAATCTTCTCAGGAACTTGAAAAACAAATGGAAGAGCTATTTAATGCCATGAGCTTTTTTAAAGTTGGTCCTCGTAAATTAGAATGGACTAATGAATATTACACATATAATAAAGTAATAGATGAGCAGCACAAACAGATTATAGATTACGCTAATAAAGTACATCATGCTTTATACAATAATGATAAAAATGAGGTTGATGAAGCATTTAGAGGTGCTATAGATTATACTAAATATCACTTCTCTGAAGAGCAAAAAATACAAATGCAAAATAAAGAGAATTATCCAAAAATAAAAGAACATTTTGAGGAACATAAAAAGTTTATTAAAGCTATTAATGAAGAATATGAAGCATTCAAAACTAGTTCTAATTGGAGAAAGATTGCAGAAAATTTTTCTGGTCTTTTAGGAAAAATTTTAATAGAGCATATTGGCGTTTGGGATAAGGAATTTGTAAAAACTGCTAATATTAAAGATTATTAATTATTCCAGTTTGAACCGAATGGAGAGCTTTCTATTAATTTATTATAGAATAGCTCTCTTATTTTTTTTAAAAAGCTTTTTGTTTCATCGCTTGAATAGTCAGCATAAGTCCAAGGAAGTTCAGTATAGCCTTTTTTCTTTTTGTATATTAGAGTTAAATCTGCAAATACGCCATCTTTTAAATATATTCTATGAGTGAAGTTTTTGTTTGTTACTAATACAAAGTTTTCTAAAGTAAGTATTGCGGGGTCTATATTTATTTTTCTGTTATTATTAATGTCTAAATATTTTTTTTCTATTTCATCAGTTGTTTTTTTTACTTCTACTATATAATCTCTCTCTATCATATTTTCAAATACTATAAATCTTTTTTTTAAATCTTCCCCCATCTCATCAGCATAATAATGAGAATGAGAAAATAAATATTCTTCTCCAATTATCTTAGTATTTCCAAAATTATTTATTAATTCAATTAAAGTATTATTATATATTTCAGATTCACTATACATTAAAGCAATAATTAGAACCGCTTTTGATTGTTTAATAGATTTACTCATTACAATATAATATATTAATTTAATTTTATATTCAATAGCTTATGAATGTAATTTAGTAAATATATAAAGTGCGTTGTTTTATATTTTAAATAAGATACAACTTAATATAATTACATATTTTATTGTATTATGATAAATATTTTTATGCTTGACAAAAAAATAATTATAAAGTATATTTAAGCATTATAATTTAAATTGCTATTAACTTAATAAATTAATATAAATATAATGTTTTGAAGGAGACAAAATGAAACGTACTTATCAGCCAAGTAAGTTGCGTCGTGCTAGGAAATTTGGTTTTTTTAAACGTATGGCAACAAAACACGGTAGAGATGTGTTAAAACGTAGAAGAAGAAAAGGTAGATATCGTTTAACTTCTGCCGATGAGTAATCAATCATTAAATGATAATTCTAATCTAATTAATGATCGGGAAAAAATTGATAGAGTATCATTTAAATTATATCGTAAAGAAAAACTTAAAAGTAAAAAAGATATAATTTGCTTTTTTAAAAAAAATGATAATTCTAATTTGCTTAAGTATAGTAATTATTTTTTTACTATACTTGCTATGCAAAATAATCGTTCTTATTCTAGGTTTGTTGTAACAATAAAAAAAAATAAAGCTAATGCTGTAAAAAGAAATAGAGCGAAAAGAATTGTTAAAGAAATCTACAGAATAGAAAAAAATAATATACCTGTAGGCTATGATTATTTTATTATTATCAATAGATATATTTCCCGTTCATTTTTGGATTATAAAAAAGAGTTAATGAAGTTGTTTTATAGGATTTAGTGGATTTAGTTTTTTATGCTTAAGAAAATATTATTGTTTTTAATTTTTATATATCAAAAAGCAATATCACCATATCTTAGGCCTTCTTGCAGGTATATCCCTTCTTGTTCTGAATATGCCAAAGAGGCTGTTATTAAATATGGTGCTTTTAAAGGCAGTTTTCTCGCTATAGCAAGAGTACTTAGATGTAATCCGCTTGCTAAAAAAATATATGATCCTGTTCCATAATTATTTTTAAGGAGCTTTTTTGTTTTATGAGTAACAACAAGAGAATGGTTTTAGCCGTTGCGCTTTCAGGAGTAATCTTGTTTGCATATATGTTCTATCAGGCTAAAACAATGAAACCTATACCAAATCAAAATATACAAACTAATGCTGCAAATCAAAATAATATTGAAAACCAAAATGTATTATTAAATACTTCAGAAATACAAAAAATTGATTATACAACTAATGTATTAGCTACTAATGATACTACTCAAACATTAGAGAATGATTATGTTATAGCTACATTCAAAAATGGTTCTTTATTTTCCTATAAGCTTAAAAATTATTATAAACAAGATTCTGAAATAACAAATGAGATAGTTGATATGGTAGAACAAGTTTATGAGGGTATATATCCTTTTACTTTAACTTTTCAAAACCTATCAAACTCTATAGCTTTACCTAATATTTTTAATTATTATTCTGTAAAAGAAAATAATACTATTAGTTATATAGCAGATGCAGCAATAGAGGGTAATCCTATAAGAATAAAAAAGACTTTTGCTTTTGGAGAAGACCCTTATCAATTAACAAATACTGTAACTATAGAAAATCTTAGTGATAAAGATTTATCTATGTATTACTCTTATTTCTTGGGTACTGGTATTGGACCTTATAGGACTGATAAAAATTCCGTGAGAGAAGATGCTACAAAGGCGCAATATTTAATAAAGGGAAATGGTAAATCTAAGGTTCTTCTTACTGGTGATATAGTTAAAGAAAATATATTCTCAAAACTATTTGGTTTTGGGGGAGGCTCTAAAACTAATAATCTCAGATATAATATTTATGAGGGACAGGATAAGTGGGTTGCTTTGAATAACAGATATTTTGCTATTATTTCTAGCCCTGCGCAGTCTAATGCTAAATTTGAGACTATGACTTTTTCTAAGCCTGTTACTAATGAATATAGAAATGATTTTCATGTTGCTAATTTAATATCTGAACATAGTATAAAGTCTGGTTCTTCTGTTATGGATTCTTATTCTGTTTATATAGGGCCAAAAGTGAGGAGAATATTCTCTAAGTATTATCTTGATGAATCTTATGAGTCTATATTTCAAGAATCTTTCTTAGGACTTAATTTAAGGCCTTTAACATATATATTAGATATTATTTTGAATGCTTTGTATGGTTTTACTAAAAGCTATGCTTGGGCAATAATCTTATTTACTTTGCTATTTAAAATTGTTACTTATCCGCTTAACCATGCTTCATATAAATCTATGAGAAAAATGCAGCTGGTTAATCCTAAAATAGAGCGTATCAGAGAACAGTATAAAGATAATCCTGAAAAGCTTAATGCTGAAATAATGAATATTTATAAAAAAGAGAAAATTAATCCTTTAGGCGGATGTTTGCCTATGCTTTTACCTTTCCCGCTTCTTATAGCATTTTTCTATTTGATGCAGTCTATGGTAGAGCTTAGAAACACTCCATTCTTATGGATTACAGATTTGTCTTCTCCAGATAAATTATTTGTATTTCCAGCAGCTATACCTATTTTAGGCGGTTTTAATTTTAATTTATTCCCTATACTTATGGCCATTACAAGTTATGTTAGTATGAAGATACAGCCTTCTTCTTCTGCGGGTGCTTCTGGTCAGGCTGCTATGCAGATGAAGATGATGACAACTATATTCCCACTTATGATGCTTCTTATGTTTTACAACTTTGCGAGTGGTTTGGCTTTATATTGGACAGCACAAAATATTTTTGGAGTTATCCAGCAGTTTATAACTTCAAAACTTTTAAATAAAAATGATTCTAATAATGAAACGGTTATTGAAGATAAATATACTAAAAAAAGAAATGCAAAAAAGAAAAGAAAATAGATTTATTCTTTTTTTAAGGAGGAAATTATGTTAGTAAAAGAGTTTAGTGGTAAATCTGAGAGGGACGCTATTAATAATGCTCTTGCTGAACTTAATCTTACAGAGGATCAAGTTAGAGTAGAAGTAATAGACAAAGGTAAAAGAAGTATTCTTGGATTGGGAGAAGATTTACCTACTATTATAAGAGTTTATTATGAAGAATTGGCTAATGATTTGAACGAGTTTCAAGAAATCATGTCTACTGTGTTAAAATATATGGGTATTAATGCAGAAGTAACTGTAAAAGAGGAAACAGAAAAAAGAATATATATAGATATTTCTACGGAAGATTCTGGAGTTTTAATTGGCAAGAAAGGAAATACTTTAGAAGCTTTGCAGTTTATAATATCATTAATAGCTTCTAAAAAATTTGGTGATGATAATGAAAGACATATTATATTAGATGTTGATGGATATAGAGACAGACGTGAAGAGACTTTAAAACACATGGCTCGTCAAGCTGCACAACAGGCTAAAAGAACTAGAAGAACAGTTGCCCTTGAACCTATGTCTCCTTATGAAAGAAGAATCATACACTTAGAATTACAAAATGATCAAGATGTGGAAACTAAAAGCGATGGAGAGCCGCCATATAGAAGTGTGAGGGTTTATTCTAAAAAGAAAGGCGGATATAATAATAAAAGATATAATGATAAAGGCGGATACAATAAACCTTATTATAGAAATAGATAATTAAGATAAGTTTTTATATAATAATAAAAATTTAGGCTGCATAAATAAAATGCGGCCTTTTTATTTATGTTGTAAAAAATATTAAAAATTGTTATATTATTAGTAAACTATTTATTAGAGTGTCATAAAATGATAAAAAAATTATTATACTTTATTTTTGTTATTTTATTGATTGGCTGCTCCAACAAAGATAAGACTGGTAATGATGTATTTAGTGTTGATTATTCAAAAGGCTTAGAGCAATTTAATAAAAGAAGTTATGTTTCTATTGATAGTTTTGATGCTTCAAGTGTTGATGCTAATTTAAAAAATGCATATTTATGGGTATCTATAAAATATAATAAATTATCAACTTCTATTAGTAGTGATAATGCATTAGAGCCAGATTACTTATTATATTCAGATGTTGAAGGAAAGGGATTAGAGTATACTTTTTCTATACCTAAATCAAATCAAAAATTTATAGAAGGTTCTTTAAGTTTTTCTGAAGACGCTTCATCTCTTACAATTAAGTTTACAAAGAATATATTATATCCCACTCTTGTTGGAAAAACTTTTGTATGTAATAAAAAGTAATATTATTCAAATCTTTTAAATGGCATATTTTCTATAGCACCTTCTGCCCCTATAGTTTCATTTAAATTACCATCTATTAAAAATATAACATTATCTATTCCTTCAAATTGTGTAGCAGTATAGACTAATTGATATATTTGAAGCATAGTGCCTTCATTGCCAAGAGGATTAAATTCAAAGCTCTCATTGAAATTTAAATATACTGTATTTCCTTCTACGAATATATCTAATAATTCTGTATCTTTAGGTATGCAGCTTATTATATTATTTTTGTTTTCATCATCAGTAGCACCATTTAATAATGTTTTTATTGTATCTTCTATTGAGTTATTATTTTCTATGTTTCTTTTTCTAAATATCAATGTAATAGAGCCTGTATTTTCATCATATTCTACTAAATATATTCCTTCGTTGTTTGTATTTTTTAAATTTCTTTCATTAGAATAATCTCTTTTTATTGTATTATTTGCTTTTGAGGTTTTATATTTTGCTATATCTTTTTGTGCTTTTTGTATAATTTCTTTTTTATTTATATTTTCTTTTGTATTTATTATTTTCTTTTCTTCTCTCACTACACTATTATTTATTGTTTTTTCTGTATTATTAATTATTCTTTTATTATCATTAATTACTCTTTCAGTATTATTAGGATTAACCAAATCATTTATTACTCTATTATAATCATTGTTGTTTTTTACTATACTATTATTATTTGGCATTATACTTGTTTGAGAGTTTATTATTAAGTCTTTTTTTGATGTTGTTTCTTCTATTGTAGCATTATTTCTTTTTGGGCTTACATTATTATTAACCAAACTATCTGCTAATCTTTCATAATCTTTTTGAGTATTATTTTTTACAGGAGGTTTTTGAGATGAATCTTTTTTATTTTCATTATTAACTGAATCATTTCTTGAAGTTATTATTCTTTCTTGAGAGTTATAATTATTGTCTTCTTTGTTGTCTTCTCTAAAATAATAGTTATAATTATTAGTATTATATTTTTCTCTATGTTCATTATTATTTCTCATATAGCTTGGAGGTGTTGAACTATATGTTGTGGTTGCTGGTTTCATTGTTTTTATATCTTCTGTAGTATTTTCTTTTGGTTTTAGAATATCATAAAATATACTTGAAGATATGTTACTATTGTTTGAATTATTTAAATTGTTGGTGGTTTTTTTTTCTTCTATAGAAGTTTTAATTGTATTTGTTACTTTTTCTAAGTAGTTATTTGCTTTTTCTATATTATTATTATTATTATTATTATTATTATTATTATTATTATTTAAACCTCTGCTTTGCTGCAGCATTTCCTCTATATAATTATTAGAGGAATTATTAAGTATATTATTTCTTTGCTCTTCTATATTATTTATATTATTTTCTTGCTCTTCTGCTACATTATTATTATTATTATTAGACTGATTGTTAAAAAATACAGATAATGACTCTCTTGTAATTGTGGAATTGTTATTAGCAGTATTAGTATTTACAGAAGTTTCAAGCATAGAATTAGTTTCATAGGCCATAATTGATAAAGTTTCATTTGTATTAGACTTGATAAAGAAATTAAATAGCGGTACATTATCTAAAAAACTTATTTTGTTTTCTTCTTCGCTTCCTGTTGTTTCTAATGTTAATGCTTCTCTATGATTTATGCTAAAAAAATCTTTTACAGCGATATCTACCATAGGAGAGTATTTTTTTATAATAGTAAATAGTATAGATACAAGTAGTATAAATGAAACTGATATAATTATAGGCTTTTTTAAATTAAACTCTTTATCTTCATTTCTTATTCTTCTCGTATATGATATACCTTTAGATTTAGCCTTTAACTGCTCATATCTTGGCACTTTTAAACTCCAATTTTTAGTATCGTTATCATTATCGAAAAAATAGAAAATTGTGTTAGAAGTTTATTATATATATTGTTTTAGTTTATTAAATTAATAATAACCATTTAACAATAAAAAACTAAAATAATATTTTTACTTAATATTGGCTTTACATTTTTAGCTCTTTTTATATAATGATTTTATTATAAAGCAATAAGGAATAAATAAAATGAATCTTAAAGAATATATGAATATAAGATTAAAAGATATTGATAGTGAGATAAACAATATTTTTAAAAGCAGCAGTATTTCATTAGAAAATAATTTTTTAGATATGCTTAAATATCCGCTTGATGCAGGCGGAAAGAGATTAAGACCAATTTTAACTTGCCTTGCCTGTGAATTATTTAACGGAGATTATAAAAAAGCAATTATACCAGCAGTATCATTAGAGCTTATTCATACATATTCTTTGGTTCATGATGATTTGCCTGCTATGGATAATGATGATTTAAGAAGAGGAAAGCCAACAACACATGTTAAATATGGAGAGGCTAATGCTATACTTGTTGGGGACGGACTTCTCACTCATTCATTTGAAATTTTATCTAATGCTAATGTTAATGATAAAACTTTGAGAAAACTTCTTTATGAGATAAGTTATGCTGCGGGAGTTTCTGGAATGGTTATGGGGCAGTTTATAGATTTGTATTATGAAGAGAGAGATATTGATTTTGAGATGCTTAAAATACTTCACTCAAAGAAAACAGGTGCTATGATTAGGGGAGCTGTGAGAGTGGGGGCTATTGCTTCAGAGAAAGAGAATATCAATTTAAACAACATTACAAAATATGGAGAAGCTATTGGTTTAGCTTTTCAGATACAAGATGATATACTTGATGTGATTTCTGATAATGAAACTCTTGGTAAAACTGTGGGTAAAGATGAAAAAGAGGGTAAACTTACTTATGTTAAGCAGTTTGGGCTTGAGGGAGCAAAAGAAAAAGCAATAGAAACTTCAAAAGAGGCTATAGATTATTTAAATGTATACGATGATAACGAAGCAAAAAATATATTAATTGAGCTTGCAAATTATATAGTAGAGAGAAAATCGTGAATGAGATTAGAGGGCATAATTTAAATGCTATTAAAAAAAATATAAAAGCATATCCTATTAATTTTTTAGATTTACTTAATAGTGCTAAAAGAGAAGATGATATTTCTTTAGAGATTATTGAAACTAAATCTAAAAATCTTTCAGCAAAAGTTCTAAAGAATGGAAAGAGCGTTTTGCTTCATAGTGCCTATGACCCTATAAAAGAGGCTAATACTTTAATTAAAGAGATAGAAGATGATATTGATATGGTATTTATATTTGGCATTGGGGGCGGTTATTTAATTAATGCTATAAAGAAACTTAATATCAATATAGTTGTAATTGAGCCTTCTATTAGCTTTTTTAATTTGCTTATTGATAATTTTAAGTTAGATAAAATATTAGAAGATAGCAATATTACATTTTTTATTGGCGGAAATGACATTGAAGATATAGAGAAGTTTATATCTTTAAAAACTACTAAAAAAGTAAAATTTTTTATTACAAGGTCTTACAGTAATTTATTTACAGATGATGCTTTATTTTATCAAACAAAAGTATTATCTATAATAGATAAAAAAACTATTAATATAAACACTATTTTAAGATTCGATAAATTATGGGCTTATAATATAGCATCAAATGCAGTAGAGATAGCAACTCATTATGGAGTAAATAAGTTTTTTGATAAATATAAAAATATTCCAGCGGTAGTTGTTTCAGCTGGTCCTTCATTAGAGAAAAATATTAGAAAATTAAAAGAGTTAAAAGATAAAGCAATAATAATCGCTGTAGATACTGCAATGAAGCCGTTATCCAGTCATAATATATCGCCTCATTTTGTTATCACTATTGACCCGCAAAAAAAGAACTCTAAATATTTTAGGAACATCAATTTTAAAGATACTGTTTTAATAGCAGAGTCTTCTGTTGATAATGAGGCAATATCATCTTTTAAAGGGGCCATATATTTTTTAGATTCTATATTTCCTCTTGCTAAATATTTTATGAAGCCTTTAGGGAAGAGGGGAGATATTACTATGGGGGGAAGTGTTTCTACTGCTGCTTATGATTTTGCAATTAGAATTGGAGCTAATCCTATAATAATGCTTGGGCTTGATTTGTCTTTTCCTAATCATCAAACTCATATAAAAGGAAGCTATCATGAAGAGAACTTTTTTACAGAGATAGGTAAGCTTGATTCTTATGACAGCAGAATATATAAAGTGCTTGTTTCTGGTAATTTGAGAGAAGAGAAAAATGTTTATGGTGAGAGCGTATTTACAGATTCTCGTTTTGATATGTATAGAAATTGGTATGAAGAGCAATGTAAATTAAACAGCAGTACAAAATTCTATAATGCCACAGAAGGCGGAGTAATAATTGATGGAATGGAAAACATTACAGTTGATGAGCTTCTTAAGAAACTTGACAATATTAACATAGAAATAGATAAAAACTCTGAAGAATTAAATAAAAAAAATGAAATATTATCAAGCATAAAAATAGGTTTAGAAAAAATAGATGCTGAAATAATAGAGCTTAAACCTTATGTATTAAATGCTATTAAATTATGCGATGAAATTAATAGTGAATTAAAAAGGCACAGGAAAGTAGATAAACTTTTAGAGAAGTTAAGTGAATCCGACATAAAAATACTTAATATAAGCAAAATTAATGAGTTTTTGGGTGTTACTATGCAGAGGGTTATAAAATCCATTACAGAGGGTTTTGAGTTTGAAGACAGCGATTATGATAAATCTATAGTAGGCTCTTTTAAGCTTTATGAGGCTATGAGAGACAGTATTGATTATAATCATTATATAATAAGCAGGGCTTTGATAAAGATAAATAAAGAACTATCAAATTTATTCTAAATAAAACTTTATAATATTTCTAATAGATATATAATTTTTCTTATGTTATTTCGGCTTTTGTCGATAAACTATTATAGTAGTATTTTTTAAGGTAATGTTGTATGAAATATATAATACTTTTTATATTTAGTTTTTCTATACTTTTTGCTCAGGATAATTTTTTAGATGAGATAGTATTAAATGAAGTTGAGAGAATATATCCTAATGATGAAATAGTAGCTCCTAATTCTTTTAATATTAGTATGAACTTTGATTTAAATAGATATAGATTAAATGAACCTATAACTATGGAAATAAGAATATATGCTCAAAAAGGAGAAATAAGTTTTACTAATTCTATTAATCCTTTTAATAATTATAAATTTACGGTTTATGATAATTATAACAACAAAGTTGTTTCATCAGATAATTATACTTTATGGAAATATCAAAATGAAAGGACTATAGATAATTCAAAAGATAGGGTGATTACATTAAGAGAAGGTGAGAGTTATTCATTTTTTATAGATTTGAATAATTGGTTTTATTTTACAAAGTCTGGAAGATATAGAATAGAAGCTACTTTCAATCCTATGCCGGATTTAACTGAAAAATATGTTATTAGGGCAGATGATGCATATTTCTTTATTGATGAACCTCTAAAAGCAGCAAGCAGTCAATCTACAAATAATATTGTTGTTGCTAGAACTTCTACTAATAGTGCTTCTACTTTGCCTGTATATTATCCCGATGAGGTTGTTACATATACTTTAGATGCTATGAAGAGAAAAGAGTGGAGTAACTATTTTAATTATATGCATATGCCTTCTATTATTAGCATAAGTCAAAGATATAGTGAGGCTTATAGAAAAAATTATAGCAATACCTATCTTGAAGATTTTACTGATACTGGTATATATCAAAAAGCTTCTAGGTTAAGTTTTCAAAACTTCTTAAAAGAACAATTTTCTGATACTGTTAGTGTTAATATGATAAGAACTAATTTTGGAAATAATTTCTTAAATGATTTAGAGAATGCTTATAAGTCAGAAAATATTAGAGAGCTTGCTATAAGATTTGATATTCTTTATAGAACTTCTTTGCCTGAAGAGAAGAAAGCTTTATTTGATGAGTTTAAAAAATATTTAGCTTCTGCTTATGATAGAAATCTTAGAAATCAGTTTATGACAGAATTAAGAAGAAATATAGTTTCAACAAAGGATACTGCATTAAAAAATCATTATACTATGGTTTTGGATATGATGACTAAAGAATATGATGCAGGCACAATATATACTTTATTAAATTATAATATAGATAAAGTTACTATCACAGAAGAGTATGGTCTTAAAAGAGCACAAGTTGAAGTTACTATGTATAATAGATTCTTTAATATAAATACTGGTGATGTTTATGATCCTACTGTAAAAAGAATATTTATATTAAGGCAGATGGGTGAATATTGGTACATAGTTAACTACTATGATACTATAATGAGATAATAAAAAATCAAAAGCTGTTCTAAATATTTAGAGCAGCTTTTTTATATATACTTTTATTGTGATTTCATTGTCTTTTTTGAACTGCAAAAATATCTATAATACTAAAGAATTATATTTCTGTATACATATTGATAAAAGAAGTTTTTTAGTATAAAATTGTATTTATAAAATCATGTTAAATGAATTATGCAGATAAACTATTATATTATAATATTAATTATTGCAATATCAAATCTACTCTATTCCTTTGGAGGCAGACCTATTACGGTTGAGGAAGTGCGCCCATATTATACTGCCTCAGATAGAGCAAAGATAGAAATATTTATATATACCAATTTAAGCGATAATACTAATTACAATTATTTAACTTTCGCAATAGCAGACGCAATAGCAAATCAATTAGAATATAATAAAACTATCAGGCTTCAATCATCAACTAATGTAAAATTAACACCAATAGATTTTGAAAGAGCATACGAGAGAAAAATATTCCAATTTACAAATATAACTTATAGCGCAATAGAGTCATCTACGAATACAGTAATTAACACAAATTATGAATATTACTACTATACTAATTGGGGCGGATTAAGAAGCAATGTTACACTTATAACTCCAGAAACAAAATATTTTCAATTGAATGAGAAAGAGGAAGTTATTATTAATTATAACGGAACTAATGTTATAGTAAAAAATACTAATGATTTTATACAAAATATAGAATTAGGCGGATATTTTTATGAATATACTGGAAATAATATAAAAGAAGATGTGTTTAAAAGAGATGCAGATATTGTTATATTTGGAAGTATTGAATATAAAAGACCAAATATTAGTGTAATCACTTCTATAGCTTATGTTAAAGAGAGGAAAATAGACAGTTATAGTATAGAAATATCTGAAGCAAAAATAGATGAACAGATTCCTATTTATGCTTTGGATATAGCAAATAAAATTAGCTACGTAGATAAGACAGGAACTATAGCAATTGATGTAGAGCCTGATGGTGCATTCGTTTATGTAGATAATGCATTGATTGGAATTAGCGGAGAAACTTTATATTTGCCTACTTTAACTACAAATGCTCATAGATTTACAATTAAAAAAGATTTGTATGAGCCAATAGATACAATGCTTGCTTTTGAGAGAACAGACGAAGATATAATGCTTAATTTTACTATGATTGAAATGACTAATACAGCAAAAGTAAAAATTAATATACCGGGAGGCGAGGATAGTTCTGTTGTTATTAATGGTATAAAAAGAAAGCCTAGTAATTTTATATACGAAGATTTTGGGTTTGGTACTTATTCTATAAAGATTACAAATACTAATTATATGGACTATTATGGTACTTTTACGGTAGAAAGTACAAATTATTTAGATTTAACTCCAAACATGAAACCTTTTTATAAACCTACTTGGGTAGATATAGTATTTAAAAACTATGAGAGAAATACAAAAATATTTTTAGGACTCACTATAGCAAGTACTATTTTTTCTGTTGGTGCTTATATATATGCTAATGAAATACTTGATTATACTATGATTAATTATTATGATAAATATCAAAATGCTCAAAACAGACCGCCTGTAGATTTAACTAAATACAATACTGCTTTTAATGTGTATATAGGCGGTTTAGTAGCTACAGGAGTTTTTGCTTTAACTGCTGGTATATATTATATGCTTTGGGTTAATGAAAGTAATTTTGCTGTAGAAGAGCTTACTTTTTCCGGAGGATATGGAGGAGCTAACATCGCATATACTTATCGGTGGTAATTTTTTATAATTTGTTTGACAATGTTTTATTATTGATTATACTATTTATAATAATATACAATTAGGAGATAAAACTATGATTAATATTATTTTTATAGGGGCACCGGGTTCTGGTAAAGGTACTCAATCTGAGTTAATAGAAAAAGAATATTCTATATCCCATATTTCTACTGGTGATATGTTTAGAGAGAATATTGCTAATGGTACTGAGCTTGGTAAGACAGCTAAAATGTATATGGATAAGGGAGAATTAGTACCTGATAGTTTGGTTATAGATATGCTTTTTGATAGGCTTAAAAAAGATGATTGTAAAAATGGCTTTATGCTTGATGGATATCCAAGAACTATGGAACAGGCTAAGGCATTGGATAAATTATTGGAGAAATTAAATTATAAGATAGATGCTATTATTAATCTTAATGTTGCTGAAGATATTATAATAAAAAGACTTTTAAATAGGGGACGTTCAGATGATAATGAAGAGACTATAAAAAATAGAATAAAAGTTTTTGAAAGTCAAAGTAAGCCCGTGTTGGAATATTATAAAGATAAAGTTTATATAATAGAAGTTGAAAGTTTTGAGAATGAAATGCCTGAAGATATCTATAAGAAGATAAAAAGAGGTCTTGATGAAATAAAAAAATAAAATTTATTTATTAAGAAGCATATTAAACAAGGGGAACTTAACTCCCCTTGTTTTTTTATTTATTATCAAAAAATAATTATATTAAATTTTCAGGATTTAAACATTTAAGTTCATCTATAACAAATATGCCGTCTTTTCTAATTAGTAGATCATCAAAGTATATCTCTCCTCCGCCATATTCTTTAGTCTGTATACAAACTAAATCCCAGTGTATAGCAGATTTATTTCCATTAGATGCTTCATCATAGCAAGCACCAGGAGTAAAATGGAAGCTTCCCATAATTTTCTCATCAAATAAAATCTTTTTCATAGGTTTGGTGATATATGGATTAACACCAATAGCAAACTCTCCAATATATCTTGCTCCTTCATCTGTATCAAATATCTTATTAATTCTTTCATTGTCATTAGAAGAAGCATTTATTATTTTTCCATTTTTAAATTCTAATTTTACGTTTTCATACGTAAATCCATCACTGTATAATGAAGGTGTATTGTATGATAAAACTCCATTAACAGAATCTTTTACAGGTGCAGTGAATACCTCGCCGTCAGGTATGTTGATTACCCCTGCACATTTTATAGCTGGTATATCTTTTATAGAAAAAGTTAAATTAGTATTTTCCCCTATAATTTTAACTTTATCTGTTTTATTCATAAGACTAACTAAATTATCCATAGCCTTATCCATCTTTGAATAATCCAAATTACAAACCTTAAAATAGAAATCTTCAAACTCATCTGTACTCATAGAAGCCTGCTGTGCCATAGAAGCGTTAGGATAGTTTAGTACAACCCATTTTGTATTTTTTATTCTTTGATCCATGTGTATAGGGTCTAAATAAAGTTTTTCATATATTTTATAATTTTCTTCTTTTACTGATGAGTTCTCAGCACTATTATTACCGCCAGAAATTCCAATATAAGCATCCATTTTTTTCATTAACATTAAATCAGATTCAGCCCAAATCTTTATCTGCTCATCATTACATTTCTTTAATAATTCTCTCATTATTTGCGGGTCATGATTCCATACAAAAGGATTTCCCCCAGCTTTATAAACCTCTTGTATTATAGCCATCACTAAATCTCTCTCTTCTCCCTCTCCATAAACCTTTATTAAAACATTTTCTCCTTTTTTTAATCTGCATGAATAATTTACCAAATTGTAAGCTAATTTTTCTATCCTTATATCTTTCATATTTTTTACTCCTATGTAATTTTATTAATTATTTTTATTAAGTTTTATTATTATATCATATTTTTTATCGTATCGCCTATTATTTTCATTCCCTTATCAATATTTTCTACAGAACAGTTTGAATAACTTAATCTAAAAGTGCTGACATTTCTTTTTTTATTATAAAAAGGGTCCCCCGGAGATATTGCTACATTTCTTTTTATAGTTTCATTTGCTAATTCTACAGATTTAATTTTTTTTGGAAGTTCCACCCATATAAACATTCCGCCTTCTGGTTTTGTATATTTAACTTCCTTTGGGAAATATTTTTCTATAGCATTTATCATAGCATTACATTGTTTATGATATAGTTTTTTTATTTTTTCTATATGTTTATCAAAGTTAGTATTGTTTATATATTGAGCAATAGCCATTTGGTCTGGCATACTTGTGTGAACATCGAGTATTTGTTTATATTCTATAGCTTTTTTCATGAACTCTTTATTTGCTGATGCCAACCAACCAACTCTTATGCCTGGTGAAATTGTTTTTGAGAAAGAACCCATTAGTATTACTTGTTCATTTAGCAGATTAAAGAATGATTCCTGATTTTCACCTTTAAATCTTAAAGCTCCATAAGGATTATCTTCTATAAGCATAGTGTTAGTTTTTTTTATCATGTCTGCTATTATTTTTCTTGTTGCATTATTGTAAGTTAGTCCGGTTGGATTTTGGAAGTTTGGAATTGTATAAAATAATTTTGATTTATATTTTTTTAGTATGTTTTTTAATTCGTCTAAATTAATTCCTTCATCATTTATTTCAACACTATGTATTTTAGCATTATATAAATTGAATGTTTGAATTGCTGCTAAGAATGTGGGTGCTTCAACTATAACATTATCATTGTCATTTAGTGTAACAGCAGATATTATATCAAAACCTTGCTGTGCTCCGTTAATTATTAATATATCATCGGCTTCTAAATTAATATTTTCTTTAGTTTTATATCTTTGTGCTATTATTTTTCTTAATTCAATATATCCTTGAGTGTTTGCATATTGCAATGCTGTTTTATAATGATTATCCATTATATTAGAGTATGCTTTTTTTAATTCTTTGTATGGGAAAGAAATAGGGTTAGGCATACCGCCTGCAAAACTAATAACATTAGGAATAGAAACAGCCTTTAACATAAAATCAGAAAACTCTTTTTGAAAATCCTTTTTAGCCATCATTTTAGAAATTTTGAAATTCATATATCTCTCCATTTAATAGAACTATATAAGTTTTTTTGTAAATATTTTAAGAAAAAAACTTGCTATTTTTTTAGTAATATGTTATATTATACAACATATTAAAGATAAAAAAAAGGGCCTGTAGCTCAGATGGCTAGAGCGTTCGACTGATAATCGAAAGGTCGGTGGTTCAATTCCTCCCAGGCCCACACGCTCAGGTTCTTTAAAATATACACGGGGGTTTAGCTCAGTTTGGGAGAGCGACTGCCTTGCACGCAGTAGGTCGTGGGTTCGATCCCCATAACCTCCACATCTTTTAAAACGATTCTTAAAGCTATTTTTTAAGAATCGTTTTTTTATATAGGACTTTTTATGAGAAAATATCTTTTTTTAATAATGCTTATATTCTTTTCTTTTAATTTGGCATATACACTCACTCAAGATGAAGAGACTCTTTTAGATGCTTCTATTTTTGGTGATGATGATATTGTTGAAAAATTAATAGCAAAAAAAGTTAATCTGAATGTTCAAGATGAGGCTGGAAATACTGCATTGATATTAGCTTCTATGGAAGGGCATACAAAAGTAGTGGCTTTACTTTTGAATGCTAATGTTGATAAATATATAGTAAATAACGATGGTAATGATGCTATGTTTTATGCTAAACAAAAAAATTATAAAAATATAATTAAACTTTTAGAGTAATATTTTTTCTGTAATTTATTTTTGTTTAGTATGGTTAAACAATTATTATAATATCACTGCTTAATTATTTCATTAAATTTTTCATTCATAGATTTTAAATAATCATCATATTTATTTGATAAATTATAATCAGGTTCTATTACAGTGTTGTCTATTAATGAGTTTCTAACATCATCTAAAGAAATATTTTCTTCTAATAATACTATAGCACTTATTGAAGAGCCAAGAGATGCTCCTCCAGAAGGAAGAATTTTTATAGGACATTGCCAAATATTAGCTATTATTTTTAATATTTCTTTATCTTTAGTAGGTCCACCTGTAACAGATAAATCTGCTGCTTTTTTTTCTGAAGCAAACTTTTTAGAATATGCTGCAACTAATCCTAAAGAGCTTAATACAATGCCTTTATAATCATTATCAAAAGAAGAATTATCATAATACCTTTTTATATCAAAAGCTTTGCTTATAGGTACAGATTCATTTTCTTTTTGATATATCATGATTGGTAAATTGTCTATATTCTTAGATAATGATTCTGTTATATCTTTATAATTTTTATGATACAAGTTCATTATTTCGTCCCAAACCATAGCCCCATTAGTACGGCAGAATATCATAAATGGATTTCCTACACCATCATACATAGCATTAGATACACCAGAAAAATCTCTTGTGTTTTCATCTATATTAAGCATATATACAAAGCTTGTTCCTAAAGATAATATATCTCCTTTATATAATACTTTAGTTTGAGGATTGTCTCCGCTTCCTATGCCTACTAAACAATCTCTGCTAAAACCATATTTTTCTATAAAATATTCAGATATATTTCCAGCCAATTTTGAAGGGTTTTCTATATTTCCCAATTTTTCCTTTAGATTATTTGATACAGTGTTAAGAAGCTTATCATTCCACTCTTTTTTTGTATAGTCCATCAAACTCATACCAGAAGCATTTCCAAAATCTGTGCTAATATCATCTTTAGCAGTAAGAATAGAAGCTATAAATGTATTAAGCAAAAATACTTTATATGTATTATTTTCTAATTCTGAATTATTATCAAAATTATATTTTATTACAGCTCCAGTAAATCTAAGAGGGGAGTCTGAGCCTGTTATTTGAATCATATTTTCTTTTCCGCCTACACTGTTTCTAAGCTCATCAGCTTCTTTTTTTGTGCAAGAAGTTCTCCAAATAGGTGCGGCATTATATGAATAGGAGTCTTTTAATATTTCTATTAAATTTTTATTTATATATTCTTTATTTTGCAATTTATTTAAATTCTTTTTGTATTTTTCTGACAAATAGACATGCCCATGCTGTTGAGCGGAAATTTGAATAGCCTTAATTTCTTTTACATTGCATTTTTCTTTAAGTTCATATAATGCTTTATCTAAAGCTGCTAAAAAAATATTAATATCCTGCTCTGCTTTACCTTCTATTTTTGAGCCTATAAGCAATGTATTTTTATTCATTGATGAAGTTTTCATTTCTTCCAAAGAATTAAAAGCTACAGAGATATTTAATTCATTTTTATATGTTTTATAATTTAAAATACTTAAAGTTAAACTTTGTGTGCTTAAATCTATTCCTAAGGTATACATATATAATCCTAAAATGGTATTAATTAATTGATTTTACTAATTCCTGTTTATATAGTATTATATAAAAATAATATTCAAAATCAAGAGATTACGCTTAATAATTTGATTTTTATTTGATTTTAATATTAAATATCATGGAGTTAATTATTTATTGAAGTTATTTTATGAAATATCAGTTATTATCAAAAGAGAAGAATTTAAAAAAGATTTTAAGAGAATGCGTAAAAAAAGAGAGATTTACAAGTATAGATATAGTTGAAAGTTTGAATCTCACTAAACCTACTGTAAATGAATCATTAGATATTTTGTTTAAGAATGATTTTATTACAAAAGAAGATTTTACTGCAGGGACAGTAGGCAGGAAAGCTCAAATTTGGAAAACAACACTTTATAAGAAGAAGTCTCTTGCAATAGATATAGATTTTAATTTAGTAAAAATTGCTATAGTTGATATGTCTGGAAATTATTCGTATTACAAAGAATATAATAAAAGCATCAACAATGATAATTTTTTTAATGTTATAAGTTTTGTAGTTAAAGATTATAGAGAAAATTTTAAAGAAGCTTGTGATATAAAAAGTTTAGGCATATCAATACCTGGTAATATTAGTTTTGATAGAAAGAATATATTATATGCTACTAATTTGGGATTAAAAAATATTAACGTAAATAATTTAGAAGAAGAACTAAATTTGGAGATAATTTTAGAAAATGAGGCTAATAGTGCAGTATTATGTGAGTTTTTTTTATCTAAGGAAACAGATAAAGATAATTACATGCTTATATCAATATCGAATTTTGGAGTAGGCGGAGGGCAGATAGTTGATGGTAAATTATTAAAGGGAGCTCATAGACTTGCAGGAGAGATTGGTCATTTTACTATCATTATGGACGGAGAACTTTGTACTTGCGGCAACAGGGGGTGTTTTGAAAGGTATGCTTCTTATGACGGACTTAAAAACATAATGAAAAAACACCAGCTTGGCTTTGATGATATTAATAAACTTTTTGAAAGTTATGATAAAAATGCAGAAAATGTTATAAGAGAATATTGTAAATTTTTAGGAAGAGGGATAAGAAGTTTGCTTGCTATATATGACTCCAATAAAATTATATTAAGCGGTAAAATAACTGATTATTGGAGTAGGATTTATCCTTATATGCAAAAAGAAATATTTGAAAATAATAACTTTTATTCAAAATTTAATATTATGATTATTAAATCGAAATTTGGCGATAAATCATCATTGGTTGGAGTTGGGCTTATAAATTTTTTTGATTTACTATATGATAAAGATATTTTTTCTTAAAAAACCTTTTTTTTCTTGACAAATTAATATTTTTGAATAAACTTATATTTAGTAAAATGATTTTATTATTGTGTTTTTTTGCTTTTTAAGTAAATTCATTTTACTAAATATTTTCTTAATTTGGAGTTAATAGCAATATGGAATATTTTAAAAGTGTTGATAAAGTATCCTATAAAGGAAAAGATAGTAAAGATGCTTTTTCATTCAAACAATATAACGCTTCAGAAGTTATAGCAGGAAAAACTATGGAAGAATGGATGCCTTTTGCAATGAGTTGGTGGCATACATTAGCAGCTGGAAGTTCAGATCCTTTTGGAGCTCCTGCAGCAACTAGACCTTGGAATGGAAAAGAGGCTTTAGAAGCTTCTAAGATGAGAGTAGAGGCTGGATTTGAGCTTATGCAAAAATTGGGAATGAATTATTTTTGTTTCCATGATAGAGATTTAGCTCCTGAATATAAAACTCTAAAAGAGACTAATGAAAAATTAGATATGATAGTAGATTTAGTACAAGAGAGTATGTCTAAAACTGGTAAAAAACTTTTATGGGCTACTTCATCTTTATTTACAAACCCTAGATATATGCATGGTGCAGCTACAAGTCCTTATGCTGATGTGTATGCATTTGCAGCTGCTCAAACTAAAAAGACTATGGATATAGCTAAAAAATTAGATGCCAAAGGCTATGTATTTTGGGGCGGCAGAGAAGGTTATGAAACTTTACTTAATACTAATATGAAAAGAGAATTAGATCATTTAGCTTATTTCTTGTCTATGGCAGTTGAATATAAAGAAAAAATAGGATTTAAAGGACAATTCTTTATTGAACCAAAACCAAAAGAGCCAACAAAACATCAATACGATTTTGATGCGGCTACTACATTAGAGTTTTTATATCATTATAATTTGGATAAATATTTTGAGCTTAATTTGGAAGTGAATCATGCCACTTTAGCAGGACATACTATGCAGCATGAGATGCAGGTTGCTAGAAATCATGGAAAATTGGGTTCAGTTGATATTAACTATGGAGATACTTTCTTAGGTTGGGATACAGATATGTTCCTTACAAATGTTTATGATGCAGTTTTAATGATGGTAGAGATTATAAAAAACGGAGGACTAAAAAACGGAGGATTCAATTTTGATGCTAAAGTTAGAAGACCATCTCATACTATGGACGATTTAATGTATGCCTATATTGCTGGAATGGACACTTTAGCTTGGGGGTTAAGAATAGCAGATAAAATAGTTAAAGATGGATGTTTCGATAAATTCATTGAAGAAAGATATAGCTCATATAATAGCGGAATAGGCGCAAAAATAGAAAGCAAAGCAACTTCATTGGAAGAATTATATGATTATGCTCTTGCTTTAGAAGAAAAAGAACTTCCTAGCGGAAATCAGGAATTACTTGAAGCTAAATTAAATCAATTTATTTATAATCTATAATTTATTTTTAGGAGACAATATTATGAAAAGAATTATTTTGTTATTTATCTCTATATTTTTATTTGCTATAAGTTGTGCTGATTCTTCTTCTGCAGATAGTAATGGTAAGCAGACAGTTACAATTTGGCATTATTTTTCAGAACCAGATATAGGAGCTTTTTTAAAGTACATAGATGAATATAATAAATTACAAGATAAATATTTTGTAAAAGCTCAATATGTACCAAGAGAAGAATTATTAAAACAATATGCAATAGGTTCTGTTGCAGGAGAACTTCCAGATATAGGTATGATAGATAATCCAGATCAGGCATCTTTTTCTAAAGCAGGTTTATTTGAAGATATTACAGATAGATTTAATGCTTGGGATGATAATAAATTTTTGGAAGGTCCTTTAAACTCAGCAATGTATGAAGGAAAAATATATGGGCTTCCTCAAGCTATAACTTGCTTAGCATTATATTATGATAAAGATGCTTTTGAAGAGAATAATTTAGAAGTTCCTACAAATTGGACACAATTAGAGGAAGCTGCTAAAGTTCTTACTACAGCTGATAGAAAAGGTATAGCTTGGAGCGGAATAAAGAATGAAGAAGGTACTTTCCAATTATTACCTTGGATAATATCAGCAGGCGGAAATATAAACAAAATAAATAGCCCTGAAGCTGTTAAGGCATTAACATATTTAACAGACTTAGTAAAAAATGGATATGCTAGTAAAGAATTGTTAATATGGGGACAAGGAGATGTGGAAAAACAATTTAATTCTGGTAAAGCAGCTATGATGATAAATGGAAACTGGATGATACCTTCTGTAACAAAAAATGCTCCAGATAAAAATTGGGGAGTTGCAAAAATTCCTATGGATAAGAAGTATGCTTCAGTATTAGGCGGAGAGAACTTTACTATAATTAAAGGTAAAAATGTTGAGGGTGCTTGGGATTTCTTAACTTGGTTTATAAGTACAGAAATATCAGAAAGATATTGTAAAGAAATAGGCAAATTCTCACCTAAAGCAGATGTAAATATAGATACTATGTATGGTGATGACCCTATAATGAAAGTATTTGCTGAACAAGTACAATATACTGTTCCTAGAGGTCCTCATACAAAATGGCCTGAAATATCATCTGCAATTATAAATGCTGAACATGAGAGTATTACATTAAATAAAACTCCTCAGCAGGCTTTAGATGAAGCTCAAGCTAAAATAGATCAAATTAATAAAGAGTAATTAATATAAAAAAAGAGGTAATAATATGAAAAAATATTTTTATCTAATAATATTAATAGTATCATTTTTGCTTAGTTGCGGTGCACAAAAAGAAGAAGGTGCAACTGAAGGAAATAAACAAGTTATAACACTTTGGCATTATTTTTTTGAACCAGATGTTACACATTTTTTAGCATATATAGATAAATATAATGAGTCTCAAGATAAATATTTTGTAAAGCCTCAATTTATTCCAAGAGAAGAATTATTAAAACAGTATGCTATGGGTTCTGTTGCAGGAGAACTTCCAGATATAGGCATGTTAGATAATCCAGATCAGGCATATTTTTCTAAAGCAGGTCTTTTTGAAGATATTACAGATAGATTTAATGCTTGGGATGATAATAAATTTTTAGATGGTGCTATAAACTCCGCTATATATGATGGAAAAATATATGGTTTGCCAATATCTATAAATTGTTTAGCTTTATTTTATGATAAAGATGCTTTTGAAGAGAATAATTTAGAAGTTCCTACAAATTGGACACAATTAGAAGAAGCTGCTAAAGTTCTTACTACAGCTGATAGAAAAGGTATAGCTTGGAGCGGAATAAAGAATGAAGAAGGTACTTTCCAGTTATTACCTTGGATAATATCAGCAGGCGGAAATATAAACAAAATAAACAGCCCAGAATGTGTAAAAGCTTTAACATTTTTAACTGATTTAGTAAAAAATGGATATGCTAGTCAAGAGTTATTAGTTTTAGGTCAAAGCGATTTAGATAAATCATTTAATGTTGGAAAAACAGCTATGATGATAAACGGACCTTGGATAATGGCTTCCATAAGAAAGAATGCCCCTGATAAAAATTGGGGAGTTGCAAAAATTCCTATGGATAAACAATATGCTTCAGTGTTAGGCGGAGAGAATTTCGCTATAATTAAAGATAAAAATATTGAGGGTGCTTGGGATTTCTTAACTTGGTTCTTAAGCACAGAAGTATCTCAAAACTATTGTAAGGATATAGAAAAATTTTCTCCAAAAGTTAATGTTGATATAGATACTATGTATGGTGATGACCCTATAATGAAGGTATTTGCAGATCAAATTAAATATGCTATGCCAAGGGGTCCGCATCCTAAATGGCCTGAAATATCATCTATTATTATAAATGCTGAACATGAAAGTATTACATTTAATAAAACCCCTCAGCAGGCTTTAGATGAAGCTCAGGCTAAAATAGATGAGATAAATGCTTCTATTAATTAAAAGCAGATTATAATATGTTTTACTCGTTAGTTATATATGTTTTTATATATAACTAATGAGTTTATAATTTAGGAAATTTTTATTATGAAAAAAAATAAAAAAGTTAATATGTATGAGATGCTATTTGTAATACCAGCACTTGTTTATATGTTGATATTTGTTGGCTACCCAATTATATATAATGTTGTGTTAAGTTTTCAAGACACTACACTTATGAATATAGGAGCTGCTTCAAAGAAATTTATAGGCTTTGAAAATTATAAGACAATATTTTCTTCTCCTGTAATCTTTATAACTATAAAAAACACATTGTTTTATACAATAATGTGCTTAATTATACAATTTTCTATTGGTTTTTTAATGGCATTATTTTTTAATTTAAAATTTAGAATAGCAGGATTTTTGAAAGGTATCATAATTATAAGCTGGATGATGCCAACAATAGCCACAGCATTAGTATTTAAATTTATGCTTTCAGAAACTGGGGTTATTAATAATTATTTGTCTATTTTAGGTATAATAAAAGAACCTGTTTTATGGCTTTCTAATCAAACTACAGCTATGTGGGGATTAATATTAGCAAATTCTTGGGTAGGTATTCCTTTTAATATGCTTTTACTATCTACAGGCCTTTCTAATATTCCGGAAAGTATTATTGAAAGTGCAAAAATAGATGGTGCTGTAGCTTGGCAAAGATTATTATTTATAGTTGTACCTATGATAAAACCTGCTATTTTATCTGTTTTAGTTCTTGGATTTGTTTATACTTTTAAAGTTTTTGACTTGGTATTTACAATGACTGCAGGCGGTCCGGTTAATTCAACTGAAGTGTTATCTACTTACTCATATTTGCTTTCTTTTAAATATTACTATTTTAGCCAAGGAGCATCTGTTGCAAATATATTGGCTTTATTTTTAATGGTTATTAGTTTTATATATGTGAGATTGACTTCAAAAGAGGAGGTAGGAGAATGAAAATAAAAAAAGAACTATTAAGAGAAATTATTTTAAGTGCTATTGGTATATTAATTACATGTGTATTTTTATTTCCACTATTAATAATACTTTTTAGCTCATTAAAAACAGAAGCTGAAATATTTTCATCAAATATGACTCTTTTACCAAAAAAAATAGATATTTCTAGTTATATAGATCAATTTAAAAATTTTAATATTTTAAGAGCGTTTTTAAATTCATTTATCATAGCTTTATTTTCTACAATGTTATCATTAATGTTGTCAATACCATGCTCTTATGGTTTGGCAAGATACAATATACCATTGAAAAAATCTATTCTTTTGGTATTTTTATTAACGCAATTATTGCCAACATCGTTAATTCTAACCCCGCTTTTTATAATGTTTACAAAATTAAAATTAATAAACTCTTATGTAGGACCTATATTGGCTACGGCTACTGTTTCAATTCCTTTTACTATACTAATAATGAGAACTATATTTATAAAAGCGCCTAAAGAACTTGAGGAGGCAGGAAAAATAGATGGATGTACTTCATTTCAAACTTTTATAAAAATATTTTTGCCAATATCAAAACCCGGATTGATAACAGCTGCATCATTTTCTTTCATAATGGCTTGGAATGATTTAATATTTTCTATGACATTTAATAACAATGCTAATTTAAGACCTATGACTGCAGGAATATATAATTTTATGTCTACTTATGGTACTCAATGGAATAGAATAATGGCTTATGCAGTTCTACTTGTATTGCCTGTGGTTGTAATTTTTGTTCTTTTACAAAAATATATAGTTGGCGGGCTTTTAGAGGGCTCTGTAAAAGGATAATATTTGTAATAATAAATTAATTTTCTAATTAAAAGGAGATAAAAATGAAATTTTTAAATGGAATGTGGGAAATAAAAAAAGGTGTAAAACTTAATAGAGTAAGACATGTATTTGAAATTCATAATAATGGTAATTCACTTACTATTATTGCTCCAACTGTATTGGTAAAACAGAATGCTGATACATTAAATATTGCATTATTAACAATTAACATATCTTCACCTTTAGAAGATGTTATTAAATTAAAAGCTACACATCATGATGGCAAATTAGATAAAGGGCCTCATTTTGAAATTTATGAAAAAACAAATGTAAAAGTTTCAATAGAAGAAACAGAAGAGTATGTAAAGTTTACTTCAGGAAAAACTAGTGTTTTAATAAAAAAAGGCGATGCATGGTCTATGACATATTCTTATGATGGAAAATATTTGACTTCAAGCGAAGAACATGGACTTGCTTATATAATAGATGAAAATGGTAATTCTCATATTAGAGAGATGTTAAATATAGCTCCTACAGAATGTATTTATGGATTAGGTGAACGATTTACTGCTTATGTAAAAAATGGACAAACTGTAAATATGTGGAATGAAGACGGAGGTACTTGTACAGAGATAGCTTATAAAAATGTACCTTTCTTTATTTCAAATAGGAAATATGGTGTTTTAGTAAATGACAGTGGCCCTGTTTCTTATGAGATTGGAACAGAAGTTGTATCAAAAACACAATTTTCTATTCAAGATGAATCATTAGAATATTATTTTATAGCTTCTAAATCAATGAAAGGAGTTATTGAAAATTATACAACTTTAACAGGAAAACCTGCACTTCCTCCTGCTTGGTCTTTTGGTTTATGGCTTAGCACATCTTTTACTACTGATTATGATGAGAAAGTAGTTAATTCTTTTATAGATGGAATGATAGATAGAAATATACCATTAAATGTATTCCATTTTGACTGTTTTTGGATGAAGCCTTTTAGATGGTGTAATATGGAGTTTGATGATAAAAATTTTAAAGATCCTGTATCTTTCCTTTCTAATATAAAATCTAAAGGAATAAAGATATGCGTATGGATAAATCCTTATGTAGGACAGCTTTCTAGTATGTTTGAAGAAGGTAAAAAAAATGGCTATTTCATAAAAAAAACAAATGGAGATGTTTGGCAATGGGATATGTGGCAAGCGGGAATGGCTGTTGTAGATTTTACTAACCCTGAAGCTTGCAAATGGTATGCTAGTAAATTGGAAAAATTAGTAGACATGGGAGTTGATACATTCAAAACAGATTTTGGTGAAAGAATACCTTGGGAGGATGTTGTTTATTATGGCGGAGAAGATCCTTTAAAAATGCATAATTATTATACTCATTTATATAATCAATGTGTATTTGGCGTTTTAGAAAAGAAATTTGGAAAAGATAAGGCTTTAGTTTTTGCTCGTTCTGGTACTGCTGGCGGACAAAAATTCCCTGTACATTGGGGTGGAGATTCTACAGCAACTTATGAATCTATGGCTGAAACTTTAAGAGGAGGGCTTTCTTTAGCTATGAGTGGTTATTCTTTTTGGAGCCATGATATAAGCGGTTTTGAAACAACTGCAACTCCTGATTTATATAAAAGATGGGTTGCTTTTGGATTATTATCTTCTCACAGCAGACTTCATGGATCTAAAAGTTATAGGGTGCCTTGGAATTTTGATGAAGAATCTGTAGATGTGCTTAGAAAATTTACTAATTTAAAATGTGAATTAATGCCTTATATTTATTCAACTTCAATTAATGCTCATATCACAGGTATACCAGTTTTGAGAAGTATGATAATGGAATTTGAAGATGATTTGTCATGCAGATACTTAGATTTACAATATATGTTCGGGGATAATATATTGGTAGCTCCAGTATTTAACGATGAAAGCATTGCTAATTATTATTTGCCTAAGGGAAAATGGACTAATATATTAAATAATAAATTATATAATTGTGAAGATACTGGAAAATGGATAGAAGAAAAACATGATTATATGAGTGTTCCTATATTAGCTAAAGAAAATTCTGTAATTGCTTTTGGAAATAATAATAAATTATGTGACTATGAATATATGGATAACATTAATTATCATATATATGAACCTTTAAATAATATTGAGACAAAAATATTTAATTCTGATACTTCATTAGCTTGTGAAGTTAATGTGAAAAGAGAAGCAAATGCAATAAAAATTACAGTTACTAATGCCCCTTATGCTTGGAAAGCTACTTTACATTTAAATGGTAAAATACAAGTTTTAGAGGCTAAAAAAGATCAAAAAGAATTAGTATTTAATATATAAATAGTATTAAATATTAAAGGAGATATTAGCTATGTTTGGTTTTCAAATTTTAGAAGATCGTGTTTATTGGCGAAATAAAGGGGAAACTATTTGTTTAGAGCCATACGGTGAAAACACAATAAGGTTTAGAGGTATTAATGCTAATAATGTTATAGAAGAAAATTGGACTCTTCTTCCTAAAAAGAATAGCGATTTTAAAATTATTGATCAAAAAGATAAAGTTGTAATTAAGAATGGAAAAATATCAGTAGAGATATTAGAAAATGGAACTATAAATTACATGAATGCTAATTCTGAATATATTCTAAAAGAGTATTGGATAGATGAAAGAGAGCTTACTATAAAATTAAGAGATGCAAGAACATATAAAATGGTTACAAGTGATGTGTTTGAAGGAAGAGTATATTTTAAGCCTAATGATAAAGAACATTTTTATGGTATGGGTTCTTATCAGCATAATATATTTGATTTAAAAGGCTCTACTATAGAATTATGTCATAAAAACACACAATCATCTATACCTTTTTTCTATTCTTCGTTGGGATATGGTTTTGTATGGAATAATCCAGCTGTTGGAAAAGCTGAATTAGTAAAAAATCATACGATGATTAAAGCAGAGCGTACAAAGCAGTTAGATTATTTAATATTTGCTGGAGATAATCCAAATGAAATAGTAACTAATTTATCAAAACTATACGGACAAACTCCAATGTTGCCGGAATGGGCAGCTGGTTTTTGGCAATGTAAATTACGCTATGAAACACAGGAAGAGGTATTAAATATTGCTAGAGAGCATAAAAAAAGAAATATACCTTTATCTGTTATAGTTATAGATTTCTTTCACTGGACAGAACAGGGTGAATGGAAATTTGACCCTAAGGCTTTTCCAAATCCTAAAGCTATGGTAGATGAATTAAATGAAATGGGAATAAAACTAATGGTTTCTATTTGGCCAACTGTTGACCCTAAAAGTGAGAATTATCAATATATGGTAAAAAATAATTATATAGTACGCTCAGAAGTAGGCGTTCCTGTATTCTTAATGTTTTTAGGACCTGAAACATATTATGATGCTACTAATAGCGAAGCTAGGGAATATGTATGGAATATTGTAAAAAAGAATTACTATGATTTTGGAATAAAAACTTTTTGGTTAGATGAAGCTGAACCAGAAATTAAACCTAGTGATTACTCTAATTTAAGATATTGTATTGGAAATGGATTGGAAGTAACTAATATATATCCATATTATTATGCTAAAACTTTTTATGATGGCATGAAGCAGCAGGGTGAAAGTGATGTGGTCAATTTAATTAGATGTAACTGGCTTGGTTCCCAAAAATATGGAACTGTTGTTTGGTCTGGTGATATACCATCTACATACGAGTCTATGCTTAAACAGATTAAAATAGTTATGAGTATGGCTATGTGTGGTATGTCATGGTGGACTATGGATATAGGTGGCTTTTTTGGAGGGGATGCTAATTCTGAAGAGTTTAGAGAGTTATTTGTTAGATGGTTTCAATTTGGAGCTTTCTGTCCAATATTTAGAAATCATGGTTTTAGATTGTCGCAAATAAATACTTCTGATTGCAATAGCGGCGGACCTAATGAATTATGGAGTTATGGTGAAGATAATTATAAAATATTATTAAAATACACTTTAATTAGAGAAAGATTAAAACCATATATAATGAAACTCATGAAAGAAACTCATGAATTTGGAACTCCTGTTGTTAGACCTCTATTTTATGAATATTATAAAGATGAAGAAACTTTTTTAATAGAAGATCAATATATGTTTGGAGATTCTATTTTAGTAGCGCCTATATATAAAGAAAAAACAGAAAGCAGAGATGTTTATTTACCTAAAAATTCTAAATGGATATATGTATGGAATAACAAAGAGTATGAGGGAGGACAATATATTAAAGTAGAAGCAGATATTAGTAAAATTCCTCTATTTGTTAAAAATACAGATGAAGGAAAAGAATTGAGAAAATTGATAGTAGAAGAATAAAATAATAGTATTTTTAGTTAATTTTATTTTTTAGCGAGCTGTTTACTAAAAATAGATAAATAAAAAATTTAATGTAATAGAGATTACTATTAATTAATGGTAATCTCTATCTTTGATAAAATGTTAATATATGGTATGTTAATATTAAATATCTAAAATTATTTCTTGGAGATATATTATGTCTAGTATAAAATTTGAGCATGTAAAAAAAGTATATGACAACAAAGTTGAGGTAGTTAAAGACTTTAGTTTGGATATAGCTGATAAAGAGTTTGTAATTCTTGTAGGTCCTTCAGGCTGCGGTAAATCTACAACTTTACGTATGATAGCTGGTCTTGAAGAGATTACAGATGGTAAACTTTATATTGGAGATAGACTCATAAATGATGTAGCTCCAAAAGACAGAGATATTGCTATGGTGTTTCAGAACTATGCCTTATATCCGCACATGTCTGTATTTAAGAACATGGCTTTTGGGTTGGAACTTAGAAAAACTCCAAAAGATGAAATTAAGAAAAGAGTTGAATGGGCAGCACAAGTACTTGATATAGCTCATTTGCTTGACAGAAAACCTAAGGCATTATCTGGCGGTCAGCGTCAAAGGGTA
>NZ_JAWLPU010000006.1 GCF_036997485.1 Brachyspira pilosicoli
CGATGATTACACCAGAGATCAGCATGCATTTATGCATTTTGATTTAAGCAAACTTCATATATTTGATAAAAATACTGAAAAAAATATTTTAGTAGAACAATAATTAATAAAAATAAGACTGGAATAATTAATATTCTAGTCTTATTTTTTATCTAATTTCATATTCATTATTTTAATTATTTCTAAAAAGATGTAAAATAGTTCTGTAACTAAATTTTTTATAAAAATAAATTATAATGCCATTATTTATTTTATAATACATTTGATTTCTTTTCAATTTCAGTTTATATCAATACATATTTTCTAACAAAATATACTTAAAAAACAATTGCAATAAAAATATTTTTATTATATAATTATTTATTGATTTTTTATTTAAGGATTTCTATTATGCCAGCTAACTTAAAAGAAGCTCTAACCTTTGATGATGTATTATTAATACCGCAAGAATCTGATATACTTCCAAAAGATGTGTCTTTAGAGAGAAAATTAACCAAAAAAATTACACTAAAAACTCCATTAATAAGCTCCCCTATGGATACTGTAACAGAATCTCAAATGGCAATAGCAATGGCTTTATGCGGAGGTTTGGGTGTTATACATAAAAACATGCCTTTAGAACAGCAGGCTAAAGAAGTAGAAATTGTAAAAAGTTTTAATAATATACAAGACAAACAAAAAGCAAGCATCAATGAAAAAGGTTCTTTAATTGCTGCTGCTGCCATAGGAATATCAGAAGATAGATATGAAAGAACAGAAAAGTTGATAGAAGCCGGCGTAGACATAATAGTAATAGATACAGCACATGGACATTCAAAAAATGTATTAAATGCCATAGCAGATATTAAAAAGAAATATTCTCAAGTGGAGGTTATAGCTGGAAATATTGCCACAAAAGAAGGGGCTAAAGCTTTAATTGATGCGGGAGTTGATGCTATAAAGATTGGTATTGGTGCTGGTTCTATATGTACTACAAGAATTATTGCAGGTGTTGGAGTGCCGCAGCTTACCGCTATAGAAGATGCTTCCGAGGTAGCTAAACAAAACAATGTTGGAGCTATTGCTGATGGAGGTATAAAATATTCTGGAGATATAGTAAAAGCTTTTGCTATAGGAGCTGACGCTGTTATGGCAGGGGGGCTTTTCTCTTCTACTTATGAGGCTCCAGGTGATGTTATTATAATAGACGGCAAAAAATATAAACCTTATAGGGGAATGGGTTCTGTGGGAGCTATGCTTCACGGAAGTAAAGACAGATATTTTCAAAGCGAGGTTGTAAATAAATCTAAGTTTGTGCCTGAAGGCATAGAGGGTGTTACCGAATATAAGGGACATGTTGCTGATGTTGTTTATCAGATTACTGGCGGTATACGTGCTGGTATGGGCTATATTGGTGCTAAAACTATAGAAGAATTACAGAAAAAAGCAATATTTCTTAAAATTACAAATCAAGGGCTTGCTGAAAGCCATGTACATGATGTAAAAATTACTTCTAAAGCTCCTAATTATTAAAAGTTTATAAATTTACTTTATATTATACTAAAATTTCTACATAGAAAAGAAGCTATTTAATTTATATTATAGACATAAAAAAGAGGCTTATATAAAAGCCTCTTTTATTATTTGTTTTAATTAAAATCAAACACCAAGTGAAATTATAGCAAAATTTTTGATAGAAGCAGCAGCACCAGCCTCTTTAGATATTTCATCTATTAAACTTTTGATAGATATTTTATTGTCTGTAAATAATTTTTGGTCTATAAGAACACTTTCAGAATACCAAGAGTTCATTTTACCTTCAACTATTTTTGCTACCATATTTTCTGGTTTGCCGGCATCTCTTACCTGTTTTTCAAATATTTCTTTTTGCTCATTAACAGCATTAGGGTCAATTCCTTCTCTGTTTAAAGCTAAAGGTTTTTCACTAGCAACATGCATAGCTATTTGATTTGCTATCTCTAAACATTTTCCTTTAGGCTTAACATCAAACTCAACGATAGTAACAAGTTTATTATTGAAATGGACATAGCTTCCAAAGAAACCATCTGTCTTCATAACTTTTACTTCTGCAAGTACTGTTTTCTCTCCCCATTTTTGCATACCTTCGTTTATCATAGCTTGAATAGTTTCGCCATTCTCACCTTTAGTATTTAGAAGAGTATCAACAGTAGCATTATCAACTGTCATAGCAGTTTTAGCAATGCTTTTAGCTAAATTAACAAACAATTCATTTTTAGCAACGAAGTCAGTTTCGCATTGAAGCTCTATACAAGCAATTTGAGTTTTATCATCATTAACACAAAAACCTATAGAACCTTCTTTAACTGTACGTTCGCTTTTTTTAGCAGCAACAGCTGTACCTTTTTCTTTTAATAGGCGAATAGCCTTATCCATATCACCATCAGCTTCTTGAAGAGCTTTTTTACATTCCATAATACCTATACCAGTACGCTCTCTAAGCTCTTTAATAGTATCCATACTAATATTTGCCATTTTTTTATCCTTTATTTAATTTTTTTATTTTTTAGTCTTGGTCGTCTTGGTCAGAAACACCATACTGTTCAGCGATAGCTTCAGCAGCTTCAGTAGCACTATTATCATAAACCTCTTCAGCAATCTCGCCAGTAGATTCATGTTTAGCTAAAGTTTCTTTTCCAGCTTCATTTTGTCCGTCTATAATAGCAGAAGATATAACACCTGCAAATAAACTTATAGCTCTAATAGCATCATCGTTTCCAGGTATAGGATAATCTATAAGTTCTGGGTTACAGTTAGTATCTACTACAGCAACTACAGGTATTCCTAATTTTCTTGCTTCACTTACAGCAATATGTTCTTGCATAGGGTCTATTACAAATATCATATCTGGTAAGTTTTCCATATCTTTAATGCCTGCAAAGTTCTTTTCTAATTTATCTTTTTCTTTAAGAAGGAGTATTACTTCTTTTTTAGGCAATTTATCAAAAGTACCATCAACCTCTTCTTTTTCTATTCTTTTAAGTCTAGCAATACTTTTTTTGATAGTAGCGAAGTTAGTAAGCATACCGCCCAACCAACGATTATTAACATAATACATATCGCATTTTTCAGCAGCTTCTTTTATACTTTGTGAAGCTTGTTTTTTAGTACCTACAAAAAGTATATTTCCGCCGTTTCTTGACATTTCTTTAACAGCATCATAAGCTTTTTTTACATAAGTTAAAGTTTTCATTAGGTCAATGATGTGTATATCATTTCTCTCCTGAAAAATAAAAGGTTTCATTTTAGGGTTCCATTTTCTAGTTTGATGTCCGAAATGAACTCCTGCCTCTAAGAGGTCTTTCATAGCTGGTAATGACATAAGCATATCCTTTAAAATAAAATAGAGTACCGATTAAGGCACCCTATATCCATAAATTTCTAAACTATTACTATATTAAAAAAATCATAATGCTTTGATTACTAATATTTAAGTAACAATGTCTTTTTATTTAAGATAATTTATAAAAAAATATCTTTAAAGAACATTTTGCTATTATGGAAAAGTTTACCAATTAAATCGGCTTTTCAATATCATAACATTATTACACAAAAAAGTCAATTATCAAAAAATATTTATTTATAACAATGAATATGTTTAATACTATTGTAATTTTATTAAGATATCAAAACGTTAAAATTATAAGCAGTTTTAATAATTCTGACAAAACACAAAATAAAATTGTCATAGGCTTGAAAAAAAAAATCTTATATTATAAACTACTATATAATTTAAAATGAGAGAGCGGATATAAAATATGAAAAAAATTATTACAGCACTACTATTTATTTTAAGTATTAATGCATTTGCAATTGATGATATGTTAGATAAAGATAATATGCACAACCTTATAGATGGGGTAAACTCTACAAGAGCAGGTAGTGATAGAGTAAGCACAATTTATAATTTTTCACCGCTTATGAATCATAATACGCCTTTTAAACTTGGTGTTTCTATATTAGATTTAAGATATATGTTTGACAACACAATCACAAACTCTCAAGGAGAGCAAAACTTTGCAATAGCTCCTAAAGGTTTTATTGGTTTAAGTTATGGTATATTCGGTATAGGATATCAATTTAATTTATACAATAATTTAAATGAAAAAAATGCCCCTATAATATCCACCCACTCAGCATCTTTTGGCTTAGCAACGGATAAATACAGATTATCACTCCCTGTATCTTTTGGTGTTGCTGATGGAAGCCGTTACGGCGCCAAATTAGCCATAAGCACAACTCCTAAATTCACATTTCTTTTTAGAGGCGGATTATTAGATGAGTTTACTATATCATTACATTATGGAATACAATTATCTTCAATTACAAATAATATAACAGATACCTCAGTTGCTCCTATGGTGATAGGAGGAAGTTTATACGGTACTGTCATGCTTTCAAGATTTGACAGTGCTCCTGTACAGATAAGTTTGCCTATAAAACTTGCTTTCTATTATGGTATAAAGAGCAGATGGGCTACTATTGATGCTGCTTATGCTGAAGATATGTTATTCAATTATTTATACAATGAAGACGGAGAGCGTGCTACAGACAGTATGCGTTTTTATGTAATGCTTCCTGCTAAATTTGAATCTAAACTCGGAGCTTTATATTATTATATTATGCCAAGACTTATGTTTGAAGGAAATATTTATAAAACTACTGGTTTATATAAACTTTATTATGGTATAGAGGGAGAATTGCAAGTTACATTAATAGAGAACCTTACATTCGGTCTTACTGCTTATGCTGATGGTCAGGGTTTAATGCGTAAAGACAAAGATTTTGAAATTAATAATGCCTTTGGTGCTGGAATAGATATTTGGGGTATATGGAGATACTAATATTGTAATTTTCATTTAATAAAATATAATACTCTCTAATATAAGAATAAAAAGAAAAAATAGGGAGTATTATAAGTGAATATTTTAGTTATAAATGGAAGCCCCAAAGGAAACGGCAGCATTACTTTACAAACATTGCTTTTTTTAGAGAAAGCTTTTACAAATCATAATTTCTCTTTTTTAAATGCCGCTCAAAAAATAAGATACTACGAAAAAAACTTTGATGAAGTAGAAAAAGAAATAAATAAAGCAGATATAATAATATTTGCCTACCCTGTTTATACTTTTTTAGTGCCATATCAACTGCATAGATTTATAGAATTATTAAAAGAAAAGAATATTGACTTATCTCAAAAATATGCCACACAAGTATCAACATCAAAACACTTTTATGATACAACAGCTCATAAGTTTGTAGAAGAAAATTGTTTAGATTTGAATCTTAAATACCTCAAAGGGTTTTCTGCTGATATGGACGACTTGCTTACAAAGAAAGGTCAGAAAGAAGCTATAGAGTTTTTTAATTATTTAATATTTTCTGCCAAAAACAATATATACATAAACTCTAATAATAATAAAGAAAAAAATAATATTAATATTTATAAAAAACAAGTTGAAACTACATCTATTAAAGATGAGAATAAAGATGTTGTTATAGTTACAAACTGTGCTAAAGATGACACTAATTTAAGAAATATGATAGAAGATTTTAAGGCTATGTTTAATTACAACACAAGAGAGATAAACATTAGAGAGTATAAATTTCATGGCGGATGTATGGGTTGTTTCGGATGTGCTATTACGGGTAAATGTGTTTATAAAGATGGATTTGATGAGTTTCTAAGAAGAGAGATACAAAAGGCTAATGCTATTATTTATGCTTTTACTATAGAAAATCATTATACGCATTCAAGTTTTAAGATTTATGAAGATAGACAATTTTGCAATGGTCATAGAATGGTTACAGAGGGTATGCCTGTTGGTTACATTGTAGCGGGTGATTATGAAAAAGAATATAATTTACAAACGCTCATTGAAGCTCGATGTGAAGTTGGAGGGAATTTTTTAACTTATGTTGCAAACGATAATAAAAACAACACTTTAGAAGAATTAAAAAAACTCTCTCACACTATGAATTATGCTATAATAAACAAATGCTCACGTCCAAAAAATTTTTACGGCATAGGCGGAATGAAAATATTTAGAGATTTAATATATATTATGCAAGGAATAATGAAAGCTGATCATAAATATTATAAAAAACATAATATATATGATTTTCCTCAAAAACAAAGAGGAAGAATGCTTCAGATGAAATTAGCAGGATATTTAATGTCTATTCCAAGCGTACAAAAGAAGATGAGAGGCAAAATGAATCAATATATATTAATGCCGTATAAAAAAGTAATAGACAAAACTTACAAATAATGAGTAATATACAGAGTTATTTTAAAATCTTATATTTTAGATATTTTTGGTGTACTTACCCCACCGCTGTGAATATTTCATCAAAAAATAAAATTATTTTCTAAAGCATCTCATTAAGAGTAAAAAACTTTTCACGGTGGGTGAAATTTTAATATATATATTAAAAAAACAAAAAGGTATATCTAGCATATACCTTTTTTCTCAACTATCACTTAAAATATAATTATATTACTTAACTCTGTCTCCTGTGCTGTAATAATAAACCCACTTAGCTATATTTTCAGCGTGGTCTCCCATCTTCTCAAAATACTTAGCTATCATCATCAAATATATAGCCTGATCTGCATTCTCAGTGCCGCTCTTTATTAAATTAACCATAGCATCACGCATCTTGTAGAATAATTTATCCACATAATCATCTCTCTCTATAACACTCTTAGATAATTCTCCATTTTTCTCTTTAAATGCCTTAAGACAATTATTAATCATCTCATCAATAATATTAGACATCTCTATTATAGTTTCAATATTATTTTTATATACATTTCCTTCTAATAAAAATCTAAGTAAATCGCATATATCTTTAGCCTGGTCCCCTATTCTCTCTAAATCCGTAGCTATTTTTAATGCTGATGAAACTATTCTTAAATCTGTTGCCACTGGGTGCTCTAATAATAGCATTTTTAATGATGAGCTTTCTATTCTGTAAGATATTCTATTTATATTTCTGTCATTTTCTATAACTTGATTTGCTAATTCAATATCACCATTTGTTAAAGCTTTTGTAGAGTTTCTTAAAGCCTCTATTATCATATCTCCTGCTTCAACAACATATTCTGTTAATTTATTTAATTCTTCTTCAAATTTTTTCATTTTTTTAACTCCGTTTTTTATTAAAAATAATAAACAATAAAAATCAACCAAATCTTCCAGTGATGTATCTCTCTGTTCTTTGGTCTTGTGGTTTAGAAAATATATCTTCAGTATCTCTATATTCTATAATCTCACCAAACAAAAAGAAAGCCGTTTTATCAGAAACCCTCATAGCCTGCTGCATATTATGAGTAACTATTACTATAGTGTATTCATTTTTAAGCTCATCAACAAGGTCTTCAATTTTACCAGTGCTTATTGGGTCTAATGCACTTGTAGGCTCGTCCATGAGAAGTATTTTAGGATTAACCGATAAAGCCCTCGCAATGCATAATCTCTGCTGCTGACCTCCAGAAAGCCCTAAAGCATTTTTATTAAGTCTGTCTTTTATGTCGTCCCAAACAGCTGCCTTTGTTAAACTATATTCAACTATCTCATCTAACTCAGATTTCTTTTTTATTCCAAAAGTCCTTGGTCCATAAGCAATATTGTCATAAACACTCATAGCAAAAAGATTAGATTTCTGAAAAACCATTCCTACATTTTTTCTCAAATATGATACATTAACATTTTTATTATATATATTAACTCCAGCTATTTCTATATCCCCTTCTATTTTGCAGTTTGGAATTAAATCATTCATTCTATTAAATGTTTTTAAAAGAGTAGATTTTCCGCAGCCAGAAGGACCTATAAAAGCTGTTACGCTGTTTTTGTTTATATCAATATTTATCTTTTTTAAAGCCTGAAAAGATTCATAATATAAATCTAAATCTCTAACTTTAATAGCTATATCAGTATCAAAATTGAAGGTTAGTGTATTATTTAATTCATTAGCCATATATATTTAATCCTCTTAGAAATTTAATAATCTTTTTTTAATTTTGTATTCACTAAAAATAATGAAGCATTAAGAAGTATAACCATTATAAGCAAAATGCTTGCGGTAGCGAACGTTTGATTAATGTAAAGCCCCTCGCTTGAAAACATCCACATCATAACAGAAAAAGAACTTCCCGCACTAAAATAACCCTTAGGCATATACCTAACCGCACCTGCAGTATATATTAAAGCAGCACTCTCTCCAACTATCCTACCAATACTTAAAATAACAGAAGTCATTATTCCAGAGAAACCGCAAGGCAAAACTATCTTAAATATTGTTCTCACCTTTGAAGCCCCTAATGCTAAACTACCCTCTCTTAAACTTGGTGGAATTGATAGCAATGTTTCTTCTGTTTGTCTTATTATAGAAGGAAGTATTATTAACACTAATGTGAGAGAACCCGCTAATATGCTTCTTCCCATGCCAAACAAATTAGCAAATACCAACATACCAAAAAGCCCAAACACTATTGAAGGTATTCCTGATAAACTGTCTGTAAATATTCTTATTATAGATATTAACTGACTCTTTGCTTTTGAATATTCTGTTAAATAAATAGCAGCAAATACTCCTAATGGAATAGCTATTATTAAAGACATAAAAAGCATCATAGAAGTAGAAACTATTGCAGGCAAAAGCGTCATTTGTGAATTGTTGCTTTCTCCAAAAAGTAAATTTAATGTTATATGAGGAAGTCCTCTAATAAGTATAAATAATACTATAAAAACTAAAAGCAGTGTAGATACAATAGAAGCAAACACAGAAATATATTCTAAAATATTAGCTTTTATAGTACTCATTTTCATGTCAAACTTCTTAAAAGAAAAATCATTTATATTTGTTTTAAGCTCTTTATTTTTTCTAAAAAGATTAGAAAAAGAAAATGAAAAATACAAATTATTTCTTTTTAGAATAGAAAGCACTATATTGATTATAAGTATAAATATTAGCAGCACAAAAGCAGTTGCAATTAATGCTGACCTGTGATTGCCTGTTGCATATCCCATCTCTAATGCTATATTAATAGTCATAGTTCTAAAATATGAGAATAAATCTTTAGGTATAAAAGGAGCATTACCTGCCACCATCATAACAGCCATAGTTTCCCCAATAGCCCTACCCATACCAAGTACTATAGCAGAAAATATACCCGACTTTGCAGCCTTTACTATAACACCAAAAATAGCTTGTGAATGAGTATTTCCCAAAGCCCTTGCACCATCATAATAATACTTATAAACAGCCTCTAAATTGTATCTTGTAATTGATGTTATAGTAGGAAGTATCATTATAGCAAGTATTATAGAACTCGCTAACACTCCATCACCTACATTGTTTGGAGAGAAGTTTTTTAAGAAAGGCACTAATACCACCATTCCAAAAAATCCGTAAACAATAGATGGAATACCAGCAAGCAAATCTATTACCTGAGATAATATTGTTCTTATATTCTTTGGAGCAAACATTGATATATAAACTGCTGTAAAAAAACCAAATCCTCCTCCAAGAAATACAGAAAGAATTGTGATATATAAAGAGCCTACAATCATAGGCAATATTCCAAAATCCTTTGTTGAAGGCGACCAATTCATTCCAAAAACAAATTTAAAAAATCCAACCTCTTTAAATATTGGCACACTATAGATAAATATAAAAATACATATTGAAAATACAACTATAACTGAAAATATAGAACATATAAAAAATATATATCTCATTATATTATCTATTATTTCATTAAACTTATATTTATTAATATTCTTACTCAAAATAAATGTCCTTAAAAATTACTTAGAAATAAAAAAAGCCGATATACAAAAAATATTGTACATCGACTTATTCATTTCAAATTAGTTAGCTACATAGCCATTTTCATTTATGACCGCTTTCCCTGCTTCACTATTAATGAAGTCTAAGAACGCCTTAGTTCCTTCATCAAGTTCTACACCCTTTTTAGTGAATATATAGAAAGGACGGTATAGCTTGTAAGCATCACTTTTAATATTTTCTACTGATGCTTGAACGTATTCATTTTGTCCTTTTGCTTTATATGCTAAAGGCTTTATTGTATCATCAATAGAACCCAAAGAAATATATCCAATCTTTGAAGCATCACTCATTACTGATGTCTTTACCTTTCCTGTTCCATCTAATATTTCAACAGTTGCAGGTAATGGATTTTCTTTGCCGATAGAAGTTAAGTCTGTAAAAGCACTTCTTGTACCAGAACCGTCTTCTCTTGAAATAGATTTAGTTACACTTCCTATAGCAGTATTGTTCATGTAAAGGTTGTATAATTCTTCTTCGCTTATCTGAGCAATGTCAGCATCTTTATTAGCGATGATTACTATACCATCTTGACACAATAAATAAGCATCTAAACTTGGTAACTCATCTTCTTTCAAATTTCTTGAAGCCATACCTATATTGTTGTTGCCGTTTATAGTGTCCTGAACTCCAATAGTTGAATCTGATGTTTCTACTGTTACAGTATAGTTAGAATTAACTTCTTCAAATTTTTCAGCTAATTTGAACATTAGAGGGGAAACTGAAGAAGAACCTGTTATAACGATATCAGTAGAACTAGAGGCGCCGCCGCCGCAAGAAGTAAGCATGATCATGCTCACGAGACTTAAGAAAATCAAAATCTTTTTCATAATATTGATTTACTCCTAAATAGTTTTAATTGCCAAATTCAAAAAGAACAGCTCTTGAATTGACACAAGTCTTATATAGTAAAATAACAATTATGTCAATACAAAAAAATAAATTTATTATTATTTTTCAAATTTTATTTTTTAAAATTTTTAATAATATAAATGAAGAGTTTCATTAATTATGAGGTTTTATTTTACAATAATAGCTTTTTTATAAAAAATTTTTATTGATAATTTTATTCACGAATTTTTAAAAAATATTGAAATATAATTTTTTATCAAACAGTATTTGTTAAAAAAATTTTTTATCTTGCAATAAATCAAAAAAATATAAACAAAAAAAATAGTATCAAGCATTATTATGTTAATTATATTATGTTAATTGCTTGATACTATTATTTTTGTCAATAAAAATTAATCAATCTTTTTTATTATCCATTGAATAGCTATAGCATCTTCCACTATCTCTCCAAGCACAAGACCAATATTCATTAACTCTTCTCCAGTGTATATTTTATCAGAGTCATTTACTTTATATTTAGCTTTAGAGTCTAATGCCTGTAAACGCAAACGCTTTGTTAATAAATTAGGAATTACATTTATTTGAACATAATTTACAACTATAGTTTTTTCATCAATGCTCTTATGAAGCCAAGCATATTCATTTCCAGCATCTAAACCTTTTAATCTGTAAAGACTTCCAAACTGAACAGTGCTTCTTATGCTTTTATAAACTTCTAATTTTTCTGATATAATTTTTCTGTCTTCTTCACTTATTTTATTTAAGTTTAATTCTAATCCCAAATTACCCCACATAGCAACATTTGCTCTTGTTTCTATTCTTTCTTTTCTATGTGTTTGATGATTAGGTATATCAGAAATATGACAAGCTAAAGATATTGAAGGATAAATTAAAGAAGCTCCATATTGTATAGCAAGTCTTTCTATAGCATCAGTATCATCACTTGTCCAAACCTGAGGCATATAATAAAGCATACCCGCATCGCATCTTCCGCCGCCGCCTGCACAACTTTCAAATAATACATTAGGAAATGCATTGACTACTTTTTCTAATACACCATAAAGACCTAACATATATCTATGAGCCTGTTCTTTTTGTTTTTCAGGTTTTAGATAAGATGAACCTAAATTTGTAATATTTCTATTCATATCCCATTTAACATAAGAAATATTATTTTTAGATAAAATGTCAGTCATAAAGTTTATTATATAATCGCATACTTCAGGATTGCTTAAATCTAATACATACTGATATCTTGAAGTCTCTATTTTTCTGCCTTTAACTTGAATAGCCCACTCTGGGTGTTTTCTAAATAAATCACTATCAGGAGATATCATTTCAGGTTCAAACCATAATCCAAAACTTAATCCGCTTTTGTTTATGTCATCTATCAAAGAAGATAAACTTCCACCAAGTTTTTTTTCATTAGGTATCCAATCGCCCAAAGAACTTTTATCATCATCTCTTTTTCCAAACCAACCATCATCTAATACAAATAATTCAGCTCCTATATTTTTAGCCTCTTTAGCCAATTTTAAAAGACTCTCTTTATTAAAATCAAAATAGTTAGATTCCCAACTGTTTATCAAAATAGGACGCTCTTTATAAGCATATTTTTTTGACATTAAACAATCCTGATAAAGTTTGTGGAAAGTTCTTGACATATCTCCTAAACCTTTGTTTGTATACACAAGCACAGCTTCAGGAGTTTGGAACTCTTCATTAGGCATTAATGTCCAGCCGAAATCAAAATCATTTATACCTATTTGAAATCTGGTATTTAAATGCATATCTACTTCAGCACTTGCTTTGAAATTTCCGCTGTATACGAAATTCATAGCATATACTTCTCCATTATTTTCATCAGTATTAGGAGATATTAAAGCAGCAAACGGATTTTGACCATGTCCTGATGCCCCTCTCGCACTTCCTATAGACTGCATTCCCTGCTCTAATCTTCTTCTTTTAATATGGCATTCTCTTCCCCAAGAACCAGCTAAATGAAGCAATTCAAAATTTGATTCCTGAAGGTCTATATTTGCTGACATTATTTTTTCTATGTATAAAGAATCTGTTTCATTTTTATTTATTACTTTTACTGATTTTGTTATAGCGTTATATTTTTCAAATACAGCTAAAGTAATTATTACTTCAATTTTTTTTAATTCATCAAATAAAACTAATTCTAATACTTCACTATGCTCATCTGATAATACTGTTGGAAGTCCTTCTAATTTCTTTTTAGTTTTATATATGTTATGTGATTTATAACGCAAGTCTGTTATTCTTGAACCATCTTTATGCACAAAATGGAATGCTGGTTCTTTTAAATCTGTATAGCCGTAAGAAGGATATATTTGAGGTATTACTTCAAGTTGGAATTTTTTTCTGTTGTCAGTATCTGCCATATAATTAGCTTCAGTTATTCCATCAATAATATAATCTATGCTGCTTGCCTCTATTTTTGCTCCCCAATATGGCATAAATACATAATTATCCTCATGCACCATTAATACCAAAGATGACGAGATGGTGTTTAAAAAGAATAATTTTCTTTTCTTATCATTTTCAATAATGCTAATCATTTTACATAACTCCTAAAATAAATTTATATAAATAAAATCATAATATTTGTTAATATAATTATATAAATATATAAAACTGCTTTCATTCTGTCAACTTATTATTGTTGTTTTTATACAAAAAAAACTTATAAAACTTAAATAAAATACTTGGTAAATATTAAAAAAAATAATCGAAACACAAAATCTATCTTTAATAGGAATATTAATCATATTATAAAAAATAATAGCCAACCGAAAAAATCGATTGACTATTATCGTATTATTTATGGAGATTGTTATTTAGTTGTTTATTTTATATCATTCTCATTAAAACCTAATGCTTTAGCAACTCCAAGTCCATAAGCTTTATCAACATTCATACAGTTTTTAATATGCCTTAATTGTACTTCTTTAGTAACACCATTCATATCTCTTGCTGTATTTTCAAACAACACTTGTTTTTGTGCATCTGTCATAAGATTAAATAAAGCTCTTGCATCAGTGTAATAATCATCATCATCTTCTCTATGGTCATATCTATAAGCATCGCCGTAAATCTTCAAAGGCGGTTCAGCATATTCTCTTTGCTCTTTCCATTCGCCTTGTGAGTTTGGCTCATATTCAACTTTAGAACCATTAGACTCTACTCTCATATATCCATCTCTGTGATAAGTGTTAGGTTTAAACTTAGGAGCATTTACTGGTATGCTTGCATAATTAACACCTAATCTATATCTTTGAGTGTCAGTGTATGAGAATAATCTTCCTTGAAGCATTCTGTCTGGTGAGAATCCAATGCCCGGAACTATTGTAGAAGGACTAAATGCTGATTGCTCTACTTCTGCAAAATAGTTTTCAGGGTTTCTATTTAATTCTAAAACACCAACATCAATTAAAGGATATTCTTTTTGTGACCAAGTTTTTGTTAAGTCAAACGGGTTTCTTTTGCTTGCATTTGCTTGTTCTTCAGTCATTATTTGAATTTTCATGTTCCATTTAGGGAAGTCGCCTCTCTCTATAGCTTCAAACAAATCTTTTTGAGAGCTTTCTCTGTCTTTTGCTATTATTGCTGCAGCTTCTTCATCTGTAAGGTTTTTAATTCCTTGCTGAGTTTTAAAATGGAATTTTACCCAATATCTTTTACCTTCTTTGTTTATAAAGCTATAAGCATGACTGCTAAATCCATGCATATGCCTATAACTATAAGGTATACCTCTATCGCTCATATCTATAGTTATTTGGTGAATAGCTTCAGGAAGTGAAGTTAAAAAATCCCATTTATTTTGAGCACTTCTCATATTAGTTTTTGGATCTCTTTTTACAGCATGGTTCAAGTCTGGGAATTTCAAAGGGTCTCTAAAATAAAATACAGGAGTATTGTTTCCTACCAAGTCCCAGTTTCCTTCTTCAGTGTAGAACTTAATAGCAAATCCTCTTATATCTCTCTCAGCATCAGCAGCCCCTCTCTCTCCAGCAACAGTAGAAAATCTTACAAATAAATCTGTTTTCTTTCCAACTTCAGAGAATATTTTTGCTTTAGTATATTTTGTTATATCATGAGTAACCGTAAATGTACCATAAGCCCCAGAACCTTTAGCGTGCATTCTTCTTTCTGGTATAACTTCTCTATCAAAATGTGCCATCTTTTCCATAAACCATACATCTTGAAGCAGCATAGGTCCTCTTGCACCTGCTGTCATAGAATGTTGATTGTTTTCTACTGGGGCACCGAATTCTGTTGTTAATTTTTTATCTGACATCTTAATTACTCCTTATTAGTATTAATTATTAATAAATATAATATACTACATAAATATAGTTATTGCAAGACTAAAACCACATATTTTTCATGAAAAATGCAATATTTTTTATTTTTTTTATAAACAAAAGATAAATACACAATAAGATTATGATAATTAATAAAAATATTTATTAAAAATGCATAGTAATTTTAAAAAATTTATTTTTTAATTTCATTTATAAAATTACTTGATATAAAAACATAATAATTTATAATATTTTTATAAAAATATATTTTTAATGAATAAATGAATGAGGATAAAAAAACTCTTTCGTTATAAAACAATATTAAAGGTTAATTCATATAAAAAATTAACGCAATCAGATAGTATTTCATACAGATGAGTGCACTATCTAAAAATTGCACTCTTTTATTAAACAGCTTTTAAAAATTAAAATAAACAAAAGGAGCATTATTTATGCAAAAAAGAATTAAAATTTTATTAACGTTATTACTAATGATATTAACCTTAGCAATATCATGTTCAAGCCCTAATGACCCAACAGAAAATCCAAATATCCCACCAGATAACGAATGGGTAAATAATCCTAATTTTACTACATTAAAACAAAAGTGGCAAGATAATGACACAAGTTTTGGAATTACTCAATATATTATTACAGATAATAAATTTGATAATTTATATGATAATACAGTAAGCTATTCTTTTGATATAAAATATATTTCTTGGGTTAGTGAAACTGCGGGTATAATATATGGACAATACACAGTTAATGATGATAATTCAGTAATTGGAAAATGGTATGCTGTTTCATTTAAAGATTTAACTGCAACAACTATAAAAATTTGCGGAGCAAGTAAGCAAATAGGAACTGACCCTAATACGGAGTGGGGAATTTATGATTTTTCTGCTGAAAATTTAAAAGAAGCTATTTCAAAATTCACTGAAGCAAATGGTTATTTTAGTTATTACTCTGATTGTACTTCTGTAAAATAAATTAGACTTTTTAGAGGTTTATTATGACAGTAAAAAAATCATATTTATTAATTATAATATTTTTATTAATAATATCATGTTCTAATCCTTCTACAAATCCTGATAATAATAATACATCATCAATAAAAGCTATAACTTCAGGAGTACATACTATACAATATGGCAGTAAAACTTCTGAAATTGATGTAACTGATAAGGCTAAACTAAAAAATTTATGGATTGGTTTAGCGGGGGGACAAACTGTTTATAAAGCAAATAATTATAATGTTATAACAGGGAAGTTTGACAATAATGCTAATTACTATGACAGCACTGACGAAGTAAATATCAGAACTAAATTTATAGAATGTGCAGTATATGAGTATAATAATAAAAAATATCTTGCGGCAATATATTGGGATAATAAAAATCCTGGTATGCCTAGTTCATTCCGTCTAATAATCTTTGATGATAAAGGCACTGAAGATGGGTGGTATGGCGGCGGAAACGATGAAGCTGTTATACCAAATGAAAATACTCAATGGATTAAATATAGTTTTGCTTTAGGATATATACAAAACTATTAAAATACATAAAAGGGCGGTTAAGAACCGTCCTTTTTTATAGGCAACAATATTATTAAACACAAAAAACTGCAATTTTTATCTACAAATAAAAATATTATTTATAAAAGCACCTACAGTAGTTTTTATATTATTTTTAATTTATATATATAAACAACTATTATGTTACCATTTTTTATGCAAAAATAATAATTTTTTTAAATTATGTAATATTTTTTTATTTTATTTATAAAATTTAATTGATATAAAAAATATATTATATATAATTATCACATGTAAAAATGGGAATGAAGGTGAGATTCCTTCGCTGGCACGCAACCGTAAAGTTTAATTTTTATAAAATTAACGAAGTCGGATACCATTCAAACAGGCGAGTGCACTATCAACCATGCACTCCTTTATTAAATTGCTATTAATTTTTAATTTAAATAAAGGAGCATTATTTATGCAAAAACAAATCAAAATCTTATTAACTCTATTAATGTCTTTAGCCTTGGCAGTATCATGTGCTAGCCCAACTGATCCAACTGACCAAAATAATCAACAAATAGTGATAAGCCCAGGTGTTGGAAGTCGCGGATATAGATTTGTAGCAGATGAAGCTATTTTAAATTTAGACTGGACAAATCAAAATAAAGCAGACTATTTTAAAACTAATTGGATGAACACTTTTACAAATCAAACTATATATAAAGAAGCTGCTCTTACAACAATTACAGGATATACTGATGCTGAAGCTAATTATTATGACAAAGCTAATTATCCTGATACAGTTAGAACGAGATTTAAATTCGTTACAAATGTTACAGACAATGGAAAAGAATATATAGGTGCTGTTTATTACGATGAAGGTTCTTATTTTGGAAATTTATGGCGTTTAATTTATATAACTGAGAATGGAGAAGAGCAAGCATTTTGGGGAAATGGCAATAACGATCCTAATACTGTACCTACATCTTGGAGTAAATATAATTTTTTCTTTGGATATATAAAAATAAATTAATCTAATTAAATACTAAATATATATAAAGGAGCGGTTAATAGCCGTTCCTTTTACTGTTAAATTATAAAAATTATAATAAAAGTTTTATATAATAAATGTTTAGTATATAGGAAGCTTATTATGAAAAAACAATTTTTATCAATATTAGCAATTCTATTATTTATTTCATGTACAAATCCAAATAATCCAGATAATGAGAATAAGCAAATTATCATGGATACAACAAATTGGAAAGAAAAAGCAAATTATAAATTATTACAACAAGTATGGAAAACAGAAGCAGCAGCAACAATGTCAAAGGTATTCAAATATGCAGATGCTAATAATACAGCGGCTCTTAATTCATATAATACATATCCAAATGTAAATGGTATGAATTATAATATGGTTATAGAGGCAATAGGATGGATATCTGATACTGAAGGCATTATGTACGGCAAATATAAATACATCTCTGATTATACTTTACTTAACAAATATTATGCAATAGCATTCAAAAATTTAACTGAAAGCAGTGTAGATTTTTCTGAAGCTTCATTAGCTGATAAAAAATACACAGAAACTTTAGAAGAAGCAACTAATACTTTTAGAATAGAAAGCAATGCATTTAAAACTTACAATAGTTATACAGTGTATATTCAATAAAATATAAAATACCATTTTTAAGTTTATTTATAAAATTGATTGATATAAAAAATATATTATATATAATTATTAAAAATGGGAATGAAGGTGAAAATCCTTCGCTGGCACGCAACCGTAAAGCTTAATTCATATAAGAATTAGCAAAGTCGGATACCATTAAAATTAGTCGAGTGCACTATCAATCATGCACTCCTTTATTATTAAATAGCTTTTTATTTTTTATTTATATAAAGGAGCATTGTTATGCAAAAGCAAATCAAAATTTTACTAACACTTTTAACTGTATTAATATTGTCAATATCCTGTGCTAATAATAATCCAAATAACCCGAATGAACAAAACAATAATAATCAAATAGTAACTCCTTCTTGGAAAGAAAATCTTAACTTCAAAACTTTAGCTAATATATGGCAGGGTACAGATGTGGCTTGGACTGGTGAAATTTATGAAATAAAAGATAATGGAGATAAAGGAGTAGAATTTTTTACATACGGCGGAGGTTATGGTATAGTTTCATATTCTATGACTGTAGAAGAAATAGTATGGACTTCAGACACAGAAGGTATGATGTATGGACAGTATACAAAAAGTTGGGACCCGAGTTCTGTAGGAAAATATTATGCGGTTGCTTTTAAAAATTTAACTGCTTCAACAATATCTATATCAGGAGCAGCTGATTATGTAAATAATATTTGGGTTGCAGATTCATTAGAACAGGCAAAAGAAATATTCACCACAGAAAAAGGCTCATTTTCAGAATATACAGCTTGTGTTCCATATACTGGAAATAAATAAAATATAGGAATTTCTTATGAGAAAAAATTTTTTATATATATTAGCAGTAGTAATGCTATTATCATCTATTTCATGCACAAACCCAAATAATCCAGATAATCAAAATAAAGATGTTGTTATGGATATGACAAATTGGAAAGATAAAACTAATTACAAATTGCTGCAAAAAATATGGCAAGGAACGTCAGGAATATTTCAATATAAAGATGCTGAAAATGTTTATCAAGGAAGTCTTATTTTATACGGCAGTGTATATGGCGGAGATATGAAATACACTATGGCTATAGAAGCAATAGGCTGGATATCTGAAACTGAAGGCATTCTGTACGGCAGATATACATTTAATATGTTAGATTTCAGTTTAGCAGGAAAGTATTATGCAATAGCATTTAAAAATTTAACAGAAAACAGTGTAGAACTTTCTGAAGCTTCATTAGCTGATAAAAAATATACTGAGAATTTAGACGAAGCAACAAATACTTTTACAATAGGAAGCGGAGCATTTGCTTCTTATAATAATTATACAGTATACAATAAATAAAAAGGAATTAGTATGAAAAATATAATCAAACCTTTAATTACTATATTAATAATATTGGCAGTATCCATTTCATGTACTGAGAAATCAGCAACAGACCCAAGACAAGAAACAACAGAAACTATAGACAAAGAAAACGTATCAGGTGTAGAAATAGGGAATGGATATAATGGAACTGTTTATTATGGCAATCAATCTTTTACAGGAGAAATAACTCAGCAAAAAATTGAAGAACTATGGAAGAACATGGTTAAAAATAAAACCATATATGCAACTTCTACATATACTACAATAACAGGCGAATTTAAAGATGATGCGAACTATTATGAAACAAAATGGGATAATGGCGCAAGTGCCAGAACAGTTTTTAAAAGATGTATAGTATGCAAATATAGCGGAAAAAACTATATAGCTGGAATATATTGGGATAATAAAACAGGTGTCGGCATGTTAATACGTTACAGACTTATTATAATAGATGAAGAAGGTGTTGAACAGGCTTGGTATGGCGGAGGAAGTGATGCTAATGTAATACCAGATGAAAAAACTAGCGATTGGGTTAAATATTGGTGGCCTTTTGGTTATATAAAACTCTAAAAAGCAAAATACATAAATAAAAATTTAGAAGAATTAGTAGTATGAAAAAATATATCTTGACATTATTTATATTTACAAATTTTTTATATACACAAACTTACCTTATAAGAGAGCTTAAAGGCGGTATTTGGGTTACTTCTCAAGTAGAGATAACAAACAACACTCAAACAAATCAAAATAAACAAACATCTCTTCCTAAAACTCCTATCAAATCAAACAGCCGTATCATAACTTCCGAAGAAATAGATAGAATGGGGTATAAAAATGCTCAAGAGGTACTTGCCAATCAGCCCGGCTTCGTTAATAAGGGTACTTATATGGGTAATGAGGTAGTTGACCCTGCGGGAGCTAATGGGGATAATATAAAGATATATGTTAATGGTGTACTTATGAACACTGCTAAAGGAAATGCTGATGCTGGTGTTGATTTAAGAAGAATACCATCAAATTTAATAGAATCTATAGAAATAATAGGAAATTCTATATATATAACTACAAAAACTCCTGCTCAAGATATACTTTTGGTTTCATTAGGCTATGGTGCGTATAATACTGTAAGGCCTTCTATACTATTCTCTAGAAATATTGATGAACATCAAATTTTTACTTTTACTGCAGATTCATATTATAGCGACGGTAATTATTATTATGATTTTACTAATCTATCAGGAAATAGAGTACAAGGGAATTTTAGAGATAATAGACAGTTTATTGCCAATTCATCTGCCAATTATAAATATACATTTAATAATAAAAACTTTATAAATGTATTTGCTAATGTATCATATTCAAGCTCTGCAGCACAATATGAAATCCCGCCTGTTAATAAAACAGACTCTTGGTTTACTTTTACTACCCTTACATCTTCAGTATCATATAATGGATTTTCTGATATTTTAGATTATAATATTATTTTATCATATTTATTTGATTCATTTGTAGACAGACCATATTTTCAAGACGGTAAATTTGTATCAGATTATAAATCACATGCCGTAGCTTTAACTACTTCTCTATCAAGGATGGATGAATTTATACCTAACACTATTACAATGTATAATAAATTAACCCCAGAATACAGATATGATATATTAACAGAAGATACAAATGCAATAGAAACCAATTTTTATTATTATCCGCAAAGACATTCAGTTTCTTTGAAATATGAAATGCAGCTTTCTTTCGGATATTGGGATAATGGAACACCTATATTCACACTACTGCCAAGCATAAAATATGAATATCAAAATGAAATATTTACAAATCAAAAAAATAAAAATTATTTGGCATATAATGCCGGATTTAATTTAAATTTTTATAAAGGATATGCATTATATTTTGGTTATATGAGTGATTATACAGCTCCTACTTTTAATGATCTTTATTATGGAGTATTTAGTAATCCTCAATTGCTTCCAGAAAGCTATAATCAATTGCTAACTAAATTAACAATAGAACCTGTAACCAACCTTAAAATAGAAGCTTCTTACGCATACACCATTTACACAAACAAAATAATTTGGCTCAGTAATGTGCCTGAAAATGTGGATACAGCAACTTCGCATATAGTTAGTTCAAGCATAGGTTATGACATACCTTTTGCTGAGTACCATAAAATAAAAACAAAAGTAGGCTATTCTTATCAGCTTGCCTATATGGGTGAAGATAAACTGCCTAAAATAGGTCTACCAGAACATGTTGTAACAACATTATTAGGATATGATTTTATACCAAGAAACAAAATATTAAGCTCATTATCATTAAATATTTATTATACCTACTCTGCTCCAAGACCTTTATCAGATTATAGACCTATACGGTATTCTGAAGTATTCCACGATTTTAATATATCATTTTATTCTATATGGTTTGAACATTTGATATTTTCTATGCATTTTAAAAACATATTTAACAAAACTCCTATACTTTCAACATACTCTGTTGCTAAGCCTTTTACTTGGGAATTTGAAATAGGATATAATTTTTAATAAAATAATTGTTCGTATAAGTTTATTTTTTAAAAAATTAAGTTTTAAGTCCTGTATATATTATTACTGCATATATACATATTTAAGCGTATTAGTAATTAAAAACATGTAATTAACAAAGAGTTTTTATTGTCAACTTAATTTTTTATAAGAATGTATGTAAAGCCATATATAACTAAAGAAATATATATATTTCAACTTTTTATATTAAAAAATTATAAAAATAATCACTACTAAACAAATATTTTTGCAAAAAAATATTGACATATAAATATATGTATATATAATTTTACTATAGAGGTATTATATATGGATAATATAATAAGTGTTGGAATAGATGTAGGTACAACAACAACAAATATCATATTCAGTAAATTAACAATTCAAAACTTATCAGGTATATCAAGAGCCCCTATAATAAAAGTTATAGATAAAACTATCATATATAGAAGTGAAGTCTTTTTTACCCCTCTATTATCATCAAGTGATATAGATGTATCATCGCTTATGAATATAATAGAAAAAGTTTATAAAGATGCTAAAATAGATAAAAAATCTGTTCAAACTGGTGCAGTTATAATTACAGGTGAAACTGCTAGGAAAAAAAATGCAGATAAAATATTACAAGAATTATCTTCATTTGCTGGTGATTTTGTAGTTGCCATAGCTGGAAGTGATTTAGAAAGTATAATAGCTGCTAAAGGTTCTGGTTCTTCAGCTTTATCTAAAGCCAAATTAGCTAATATTATTAATTTAGATATAGGCGGAGGTACTACTAATTTAGCATTCTTTAGCAATGGAGTCGCTCTAAATACTACTTGTTTGGATATAGGCGGTAGAATGATAGAGGTAAAAGATGGTAATATCTACAAAATGACAGATAAATCAAAAAAAATAATAGATGATTACAAATTAAATATAAAAATAGGTGAAAAGGCTATTATAACTGAAATATTAAAATTCTGTGAAATAATGGAAAAAGCTATATGTGAAATATTATTCTTGTCACCTAAAACTTCTCTTTCTCAATATTTTATCACCAACCATGATTGGGATATAGATAAATTTGATTATTTAACTTTTTCAGGAGGAGTGGCTGATTTTATATATAATGCCCCTACTGCAATACCAAATGACCCATTTAAATATGGAGACATAGGTCCTATACTTGGATATGCTATATATAAATCTCAATTAATACCTAAATCTTCATTTTTAAAAGTATTAGAAACTCAACAAGCTACTGTAGTGGGTGCTGGTGCTTATAGTGTAGATTTAAGCGGAAGTACTATACATTATATAAAAGAATTGTTACCATTAAAAAATATTCCTATAATAAAATTAAGCAAAAAAGAAGAAGAAGATTTATTATTAGGACATTTAGAAGGCATAAAAAATAAAATAAATTGGTATGATGATGATGAAATTATAGCATTGTCATTTATAGGAAATACAAGACTTACTTTTGACCAATTGAATAAATTAGCCGATAATATAATAGAGTCTTTTGATTCTATTATAAAAAATAATAAACCTATTATAATAGTAATAGAAATAGATATGGCCAAATCTTTGGGAATAACTTTAAAATCTAAATTAAAGGATAAGTACCCTATTATTTGCGTTGATAATGTTGTTGTGGAAAATGGAGATTATATAGATATAGGACTGCCTATAGGAGATGAAGGAATGGTTGTTCCTATTATGATAAAAACTTTAATATTTAATGAAAAAAATAATTCATAGAGGTCTTATTATGGAATTCATGTTAAACACTAAAATAATATCTGGAAACAACTCTTTATTAAATTTAGATTTATCAAAATCTAAGCGTGTTTCTATATTTACAGATAATAATATGTTAAAAATAGGCTCATGTAATTCTACGATAGAATTAATGAAAAGAAATAATATTGATTATGAAATTTTTTCTGATATAGAACCTGACCCTAGTTTTGAAATAGTTATTAAATGTTTAAATAAAATTTTAACATTTAATTCTGATACTATAATAGCTATAGGCGGAGGTTCTGTAATAGATACGGCTAAAGCTGTAATATATTTTGCTTTAGAAATTAATAAAAGAATATCAAATTCTGCAAATAAGCCTTTATTCATAGTAATACCTACAACAAGCGGAACTGGTTCTGAAGTTACTTCATATTCTATTATAACAGATAAAGAAACTCATAGGAAAGTCCCTATCGTTTCTAATGAAATGTTGCCTGATATAGCTTTGTTGGATTCTCAATTCACTTTAACTGTGCCTCCTAGGATTACTGCAGAAACTGGTATGGATGTTATGGCGCATGCTTTTGAATCTTATGTATCTATTAATGCCAATGCTTTTACAGTGCCTTATAGTGAATATGCTATAATTGGAGTTTTCAACAATATTGCTAAAGCTGTTAATAACGGAAGTGATGTAAATGCACGTATAGCTATGCATGAAGTTTCTTGTATAGCGGGAATTGCCTTCAATAATGCTGGTTTAGGCCTAATACATGCTATGGCACATGCCCTTGGAGGCAGATTTAGACAGCCGCATGGCAGAGCTAATGCTATACTAATGCCTCATGTTATAGAATACAACGCTAAAAAATCTAAAGAAGCTGCTAAAAAATATGCTAAAGTTGTAACATTATTAGATATAAATAATATCAGCAATGATCTTCAAGCTTGTAATGTATTGAAATCTATTATCTTGGAATTGAATAAATCTATAGGAATTAATCAAAAAATTACAGATTATGGTGTAGATAAAAACGAATTTGAAAATGCTATATCAGAAATGGCTTCAAATGCTTTAAAAGATGTTTGTTTGTTAACTAACCCAGTTAAACCTACTCTTGAAGATGTAAAAAATATATATAGGAACCTTATATAATAACCTATTACAAAAAGAGTTTTTATTATAATAAATCTTATATATAATAGATTAAAAATTACATATTAATTTACTTTGATAAATAGTTTTTTATGTAAGTAAATTTTAGTTTATTAAAATACTATATTTTTTAATAAAAAATATAGTATTTTTTTTGCTTAAAAATAAATAATATGAGTATTATTATATTTAATAATCATAAAAATCTTTCTAATACATTAAAGTTAGTTTTTTTAATAAAGCAAAGCGCTAAACTGTTTTATATAAAATAAGATATTTTCAAAAAAGCGTCATTTTTCAATAAAAAGTTCCATAGATAAGATATTTTATCTTTTCTATGGAACCTTATTTTATTTATTAGCAATGTAAACTATTGACTTTGCCAGTCAGCAGGATAAACTATATACAAAAATTTTGTATAAAAAGGAGTACTAAAAACTATAGAAGAACCTTTTGGAATAAAAATTACTTCTCCTTGTTTAGCTTCAACAGTACTTCCATCAGGATTTTTGATAACAAGAGTACCCTCAAGAACCACATCCATCTCATCATAATTAAGTGTCCAAGGGAAATCGGTATTATCTAGTTCCATCAAACCGCAGCCTAACCTAGGACTCTCTTCAACAGTAAACATATCAGTTATATAAACATTATTATTAATATCAGACTTAAGTTTATTAGCATCAGTATCAGCTACCGATCTTTTTAACACCCTTAATCCACCTGTTTGAGAAGATGCAGCTGATGCATTAGTAGTTTGCCCAGATGCTGTTCCAGTTTTCATAAAATCACTAATAACTTTTACTATAACAGATTGAATATCTTTTTCTTCCATAAAAAGAGCTCTCCTTATAAATTATTTCTTTAAATTATCATTTAATAATTTAGGCTCCTGAGTACCCATTTTTATTGTAGATTCCTCAACTCTAAATTCTCCTTTATTCTCATCTCTTCCTTGCATTACATATCTTGAATCCAACTTACCTTTTTGCTCAACTGCCATAAGACTTAACTTAGCAAAATCGTCAGTTCTTAAACGGTTTATAATAAGAGTTAATTGAGTTTCAGGAAAATCTGTAGCCATATAATAATCACCTTGGCTATCTCCAGCAACGAACACAGGACCATATCCATATTTAGAAACCAAAGCACGTTTTATAGCCTCTGTTTTACCTTGCTGTTGAGTTTGAGGCCAATTATCTTCATACTCAGAAGTCAATTTTCCATTCACAACTTTTGTTCTCATAGCTATTACATTTTCTTTAGGAATATTATAAGTATATTTAGGTAAAGAAGCAAATACTTCTACTACATTTTGATGAGAAGCAGAACAAATGTAAACATCAATTCCATTTGCCATCAATACATTAATTAAATCAGCCATTTCAGGTTCAACTCTAAGCCCATCTTTATATCCATCTAAAGATATAATTCCTGCCTGACCAGGCATAGTTTCAGGGCTAGTCAAAGTATAAGTAGCAATTTCTCTTCCCAAAGCATAATCATTAGCTTTCTCAGCTATAGCCGCAACTTCCTCTGGAGTCATTCCTGTAAATGAATATAAAACCCAAGGATAACTTATATCAGCACTAAAAGTAGCTCCTATAGCTTCATATAAATATGCATACTTAGCTTGAAAATCTTTAAACTGATCAGTATTTCTAATATCATCTAATGACATCTTCTTACCATTTATATAATTATCATATAGAAATTTATAATCAGAATCTAAATCTGCTCCTATCTTATCAATATTTACAGGCTCACCATTTTTATTATTATAATCAGCAGAAAAATTATCTTTTGGAATATTTTTTCTAATTAAAACTGAAAATTCCTCTGGTGTAGCTTTAAATTCTAAATTATTTATCATATATCTAAACATAGATTCCTGTGTATCATTAAATATACAAGTCTGATCCCAATCGAAAACAGCATAAGGTTTTTTATTACTGTCATAATTTGAACTTTTTATACCATTATCATCAATTAGTTTTTGAAGTCTCGCTCTTGTATCTGGCGCCCATTTATTTTCAGATAATGATGTACTATCAGTTTTTACTGCATTATTATTATTATTATTATTATTATTATTATTACAGCTTATAGAAAATATTAAAACACATAAAGCTATAAATAAATAAATTCTACTCTTCATATTAAAGGTACTCCATTATTAAGATTCTTTTTCATCTTTTGTCAAAGCAATATTACTTATTAATATAGCAACTATAATTGCAGTAATACCTCCAACAAGTTTAGCAACTATCATAGGGAAAATCATATTACGGTACATTCCTTCAGCGTATCCAGCAGTAAATCCTAAGTGGTCTCCAAAAGTAAAAGCAGCACTAACAGCAAAAGCTACGTTGATTATTTTACCTTTATTATTCATGTCTTTCATAATTTGGAACATAGGAATATTATTAGCTAAAGTAGCAACAAGTCCAGCTGCACCTATATCATTCATTCCTAATTTTTTACCTATAGCTTCTAATGGTTTCTTAGCAACTTTTGTAAACACATATACCAAAGGAAAAGCACCAGCTAATACTATAGCTATAGCACCTATAGTAGCAATACCATCAGATATAGGAGCCATAGTAACTTCTTTTCCATCCATAGTAAATTTAATTATTTGAACGCCAACTAAAGACTCAACAATAGCTATAGCCAAAGCTATTGTAATAACAGCAACCAAAATTTTAGAGAAAATATTAAATGCTTTTATTAAAATATCTCTTATGAAGATTAATCCTAATACTAACAATATAGCAAATATAACTATAGGTATAAGATTCTTAATAATGAAAATTAAACTATATCCAGCAACTATACCGCCAAAAAAAGCACCTATTGGTATAGTAATAATACCTGCCATAACACCTAAAGCTAAATATTTATGATCTGATTTGTCTATTATACCTAAAGCTACTGGTATAGAAAATACGATAGTAGGTCCCATCATAGCACCAACTATAAATGCTGCAAACTGTCCTGCATTAGCATCTTGAGCTAATTCCAAAGCAAGAGGCGCTCCGCCCATATCATTAGCAAGAATAGTTGTAGCAAACATTGCAGGGTCTGCACCTAAAGCAGTATAAATAGGAACTATTATAGGACGAAGCAAAGCAGCTAATACAGGTGCTAAAGATATAACACCAACCATAGCTAATGCTAAAGATCCTAATGCATTAAACCCCTCTTCAAACTGAGCTCCCAAACCAAATTTGTTACCAAGTACTCTGTCTATAGCACCCAATACCATAAATACAACCATAATATAAACTATGATTTCATTAATACTCATATAAACTCCTTGTTTAATTTATTTTTATTTAAGGTATAATATTCCATATATCATTATGCGGATTAGCAATTATAGTGTATCTATATTTATGTTTTAATTTCTCTATAGAACACTTAGCACTATTTATAGCTTCTTTAACATTAGAAATATCTCCTGCTATTATAATAACAACAATACCTGCTCCTATTAATTCTTTATCTATTACTTCTACATCAGCTGTTTTCAAAAGAGTATCTAAAGCATTAATTGTAGCAACATATCCTGTAGTTTCAATTATTCCTACAGATAAATTTAAGTTTTCCATTAAAGCAATTACTTAATCCTATTTAACACTTCTATTATTACATTTTTTATAACTTTTTCATCTGTTATATTAAACTTATTTATTAAAATTTTTGTTATACTCTTTATTATATCATCATCATTATAAACATTATTGGAAACATTATCTTTGCTGCAACATGATGTAATATCATTTTTATAAACGATGCTAATACCGTTAGCCCTCATTACATCCATAGCACTTGATGTAAATATTACATTAGAATCTACTTCTACAACTCCTGATTTATTTTTTATAAATTCAGAAATGTTTTGAGTACTATAAAGTATTTTACCTTTAGACATAATATATGGCTCCTAAATTATAAAATAGAATTATACAAATCATCTATAGGAGAAGGTATAACAGAAAAATTAACCACAAGTCCATTTTTTTCAGCTTTTCTAATTCCTGCCCTAACCGCTTCTTCCACCGCACTAACTTCCCCTGTAAATGTAACGTAAGACTTTCCTCCTATAGCGAAACCCAATCTAACGTTCACAAGTGATATATCACTAGCTTTAACAGCATCATCAGCACCTTCTACTGCTGAAGCTATAGAAAAATACTCTATAACTCCTATAGCAGCTCGAGGAAAATCTCCAACTGTTCCGTTAATAGCCTGTATTACGCTATCGTGTATATTAGCTATTACAAAAGAATTAATTACAGAAGGTCCTCCCATTTCTATTCCCACATTCTTTGACTCTTCTACAGCACCTACTTCTCCACTAAATATCACAATATATTTTCCAGGACATATAGAATGTGCTCTTAATATATTAACATTAGCTGTCTTTCCTATATAATCTGTAACTAATATACCTTTAGCTATACTGTTCAATTCTAACATTCCTATAGACTTCATTTAATATTCTCCCCATTTATAACTATTTTTTCACTATCAACAGTTTCTACAATACCATCTATGCTTGAATGAATATTTGCACCAACCTTATCCATTGGTACTGTAGCTATAAGCTGTCCTTTAGTAACAGAATCACCAACATTTACAGTTGGAGATGCTGGCATTCCTATATGTTGACTTAATCCTATAGATACTTTAGGAAAATTTATTTCTATTGGATTGTCTATATCTACATCAACATGATAATATTTATCCAAACATAATAAACTTACCAATCTATCTGTTGAAACTCTTCTATAATTTATAGCAGGATTTACTCCACTATTTTTGAAATTCCTATCAGGTTTTATATTAGCTTTTCTCAAAAGAGATTTAACATATATATTCATATTAGATGGGTTTATTCCCATAGGGCATGAATAAAGTTCACATATTCCGCATTCACAACAGAAATGTGCTTCCTTTAACACATCTAAAGTATTTTCATTATTATTCTCTATATTATCCAAATCAGCAAAAGCAACAGAACGCATAACTAAATGCGGATTTATTTTATGACCCAATAAATTTCTTGGACATAATTCAGAACAAAAAGAACATTGTATACAAGAACACTTTGCTAAAGCTTTCATTTTTGCATAGTTTATATTCTTCTTTTTTACTAAATAATGGTCTTCATCAATAACTATTAATGCACCAGTAGTTTTCTTAACAAAAAGTTCTTTCGTTTTTTCTATAGGGTAATATTTTCCCATCATAGGACCGCCAACTATTACATATTTATTACTATCTGATACACCAACTTTATATAAAATATCTCTTAAATTTGCCCCTATAGGAACATTTATAATACAAGGGTTATTAACTTCACCTAAAATAGATATATATTTTGAAGTAACAGGAATATCATTCAAACTATCATAAATATTACATAATGTAGCAACATTAAATACTACACAACCAACTTCTAAAGGTATTCCTCCAGCTTTAATTACTCTATTAGTAATATTATATACCAAAGTTTGTTCATCGCCTAAAGGATAGAAACTATCAAAAGTTCTTATTTCTATAGGAGCATTTTCTTCTTTAATAACTTTATTTAAAGCTTCTATTTGCTTTATATATTTTTTCTTTGTTCCTATAATTATATATTTAGCAGATATTTCTTTTCCTATTATAGACAATGCTTTCACTATCTTTTCTGCATATTTCAACATTAAAAACTGATCTGTCTTTAATAGAGGCTCACACTCAGCCGCATTAGCTATTAAATATTCTACTTTTTCAGGCAATTTTATATGTGATGGGAAACCTGCTCCACCAGCTCCAACAATACCAGCATTATATATTTTTTCTTTTAAACTCATAGATAACCCTTCATTCATTTATATTATTTATTGTAAATCTACCTGATCTACAATACCTACTATAACTGCATCTATAGGAAGCATATCTTTATCACCCTGTGCTTTTCTCGCTCCGCTGCCAGAAGTAATAATAACTACGTCTCCAATACCTGCACCTATATAATCGCAAGCTATAACAATACCCAACTCTTTTTGAGTATCCGGCTCAAAAACTCTAGTAATTAAAAGTTTATTTCCAGACAAACTTTCTTCTTTTTTAGTAGCCCATACACTTCCTATTACTTTTGCTAATACCATTTAATAATTCCTTTTATTTATATAAAATATTTATTTTCTTTTCTTTAATATAGTCAATAACAAGAGGAGTGATAATTGCCTTATTACTAACTATAATATTAGAACAATTATTAATAACATCTGCAATATCAGATTTAGTAATAATTTTTTTATCTGTAAGATCAACAGTACTTTCTTTATTTACAACTACATTTTTATCATAAAAATATTGCAAAAATGTATTATTATCATGAATTAACAAACCATAAGATTTCGCTATATTTTCTAATTCTGTCAATTTAGAAAGCAATGCATTAGAAGCAGTATTATTATAATTATTAAATCTTTTTATATCTTTCAAAGCTATAACTTTTTTACCAGACAATAAAGCATTAAGAATAAAAGAAATATTATCATCTTTATACAAAAGATTAGATATGCAAGATAACATTTCTACAGATAAATCATCTACTACAATTATATTATAATTATCTATATTTGCATTGTTTACATTTGATGCTATATCTAACTTGTATCCAATAGATTCTAATTCATCTTTAAATAAAAAAGTATCATTATTTGATAAAACAAACATAGAGTTAGCTAATTTACCATTTATCTGTTCAATAACAGTCAATACAATTTTTCTAATTAATGCATCATCCATATTAAACCTCTATAACTTTATTAGCTATTAAGCTTACTGCTATTCCTAAAGGAGTTACTAAAAAAGGATTTTTCGGCTTTATAGTTTTAATTTTAGTTTCTTTTTCTATAATGCTTTCAAATCCATCTAAACATACAGTACCTCCAACTAAACAAATAACATCAACATTATAATTAGCTATATGTTTTTTAATAATACTTCCAACTTTTTCAATAACAGGAACTACTATTCTAAATATTTCTTTTGAGTTATTTTTATCTTTCTTTTTTTCTTCAGCTTCAGTAAAAGAAATACCATAATTACCAGCTATTGTAAGCGTTAAGTGCGTACCGCCTGTAGCTTCATCAGCTGTATAAACCATTTTACCATTTTCAAATATAGCTACTCCTGTAGTACCGCCTCCAACATCAACTACAACACCATTGTCTATATTTAGTACATAATTTGCCGCTTCAGGTTCTTCTACTATATTTAAAACTTCAAAACCCGCACTTTCAACTACATATTTATGTGTAGAAACAGATTTAGAATGCACACCAGGAGGCATAGCAATAGCAGCATTTACTAATTCTACACCAAGTCTATTCTCAAGCTTATGTTTCAATTCTTTAACAATTTCACATGCTTTTGAATAGTTAACTACTAATCCATCTCTAACAACCTCTGCATATTGTAATTCAGTTGCTATAGGATTGCCTTTTGAATCTAAAACAACCAAAACTATATATGCCGTTCCCAAATCTACACCAACATACAATTTTTCTTTTGGATCAAAGCTATTAGTTTGTTTTATAGTACTATCTGTTCTATCAATAAGTTCATCAACATGCTGAAACGAAAAACTCATAAAATAATTTCTCCATATCCTTGAGACAACAAACCGCAAGCATTAGCCTCATCAAAATCTATATGCATAGCTGGCATAAATTTATTACTAACTCTTACAACTACCTCATCAAATATTAAAGATCTAATACCATAAATTTTAACTTTAACTATTTGGCCATTTTTTAAATTCCATGCATTAGCATCTTCTTCACGTAAATGAACATGCCTTTTAGCAATTATAACAGAATTTTTCGCTTCTATACTGCCATTTTTAGTAGCTATAGTTATAGTTCCAGCTCCTTGTAAATAGCCAGATTCATTTATAGTTATATCTTTTACACCTAATTGTCTAGCGTCTGATAAAGATAATTCAACTTGAGTGTCTTTTCTTGCCGGACCAAGTATTGCTACATTATCCATTTTTGATTTTGGACCTATAAGACTAACTCTTTCTTCACTTAAATATTGTCCAGGCTGAGAAAGGTCTCTTTTAGGGGTTAAAGAATAGTTATTACCAAAAAGGACATTTAAATCTTTTTCAGACAAATGAACATGTCTAGCAGAAATTTCCACTTTGATAATCTTTCTATTTTTAATCTCATTTCTAATTGAATTAGAAAGCATATTAAGAAGAATTGGTTCCTCAAGCATTTAACACATCCTTACCAGTGTATGCCATTAACATTAATATATAAATAGCACTACTCATACGATTTAATAATTTAATAAGGTCATCTCTGTCATTTTTCAAAGCATTGTAAGCAGCTAATTCTACTTCACGCACTGAAGTTCTTATTAGATTAAGCTTTATAACTGTAAAAGGCATCTCATCATTAACAAATATATGGTCGCAGCCAAAATATTCTTTCGGGTGATGAGATATATTTCTAATATCATCTGGGCTTAAGCCAAATATACTATCAAATTCCAAATTCTTTTCTGTGGCCTCAGAATATAATATTGTATGTACAATTTTTTGATATTTCTTAAGATAATCCAACAATTTATCTTCATGTCTCTCTCTAAATTGATGTTCTATATCTATAATTAAAGAAAGCAAACTGTCTAATTTACCTCTAAGAACTATTCTTGGATGGCTTTTTTCAACTAATACATTATTATATAAATGAGTATAATTTTCAGGTTTAACATCTAACTGTTTTTTTGTTTCATAATCTATATAATACTTAATATTATCTATTTCTCTTATACCATAAGATTTTGGATTTGATGTAGAACTTCCTGTACTATGAGCATTATTAGACTTTATTTTAAGTTCTATTTTTCGAGAAGCTAAATATTCTTTAGCAGAAGGAGTTACGAAAACCCCTTCTGATATAAAATATTCTGAAACATTTTTATTGAAAATTTCACTTCTCAACATTTCTTCTGTTAAAACTTTCATAGATAACCCTATTATATTACATTTAGTTTATTATTCTTTACTATTTACTGTAGAATTAGGAAGCACAGTTTCAACTTCTTCATGAGGTCTAGGTATAACATGTACGCTTATTAATTCTCCAACTTTAGCTGCTGCTGCTGCTCCTGCATCTGTTGCTGCTTTTACAGCACCTACATCACCTCTAACCATAACAGTAACTAAACCGCCGCCAACTAATGTTTTACCTACTAAGTTTACATTAGCTG
>NZ_JAWLPU010000007.1 GCF_036997485.1 Brachyspira pilosicoli
GCTTGTAAATATTTTATTTTTTTCTCCTGCTTTATTTTTTACAATATATAATTTAGTATTATAGTTTTCCTGATTATTAATACTTTCTAAATTAATGCATAAATCAGATATATTTTCTATCTCGCTTGTTTCCCTATACCTTATTAAAGTGTTAATATTAGTTTCTTTAGATCTATTAAATTGACTTAGCAGTATCATCATACAATTTAGTTTTTTTTGTATATTTTTTAAATATGAACAAATTTTGTTTAATCCTTCACGTACATTATTACTGTCATGATCTATAATTTGCAAATAATCTATTACAACAATAATCCTAGGTTCTTTAATATTTAACTTGCTTGAAGCATTTTGTTTTAGTTTGAGCAACTGATTATAAAGATTATATATATTTAGTTTTTCAAATATAGCAATACGGCTGCTAAATAATATACTTAAACAGTCATTTCTATGTTTATTAATCAATTTTATAAAATCAGATGTATTTTTCTTTTTGCTGTTAGATATTAATTGTAATATCATTTTTTTTATTAAAAATGCTTTACTATCATCTAAAGAATAGAATGCAAGTATAGTATTATCATTTTTTTGAAGTATTTCTAAAGCAAGCTGACTAGCAAATGATGTTTTTCCTACAGAACTTTCAGCACCAATTGTAATTAAATAATCTTTTATAAAATCTTTTAATACTTCAAATGAAGTATCTTTCAAATCATAAGATTGGCTATTCATGATTGTATTTATCAAATATTCTATAGTATTATTATTTAATATATTTTCTTCTATATTGAGACTATCTTCGTTGAGAATAGTAAATTCTTTTAAAATATTATTTATTTCAAGTATAGAGTTATCTATATTATTTTTATTTATTTCATTTAATTTTTCTCTAAGTGAATTAATGAGTTCATTTTTCAAATAGTCTTCTTTATCTATAATCAAGTCTTTATCAATCAAATTAATTCTCCGTATTTTTTTATATATTCTTCTTCTGTTAAAGATTTTTTATCTATTGTAAGTGAAAGCAATGATTTTTTAAAATTATTCATTTTTCTTATATATCTTAATTCTTTTTTTGTAAATATATAATAATCTAAAATGCAAATTTTGTCATTAGGCATTTCAAAATAATTATATTTTATATTATCTATTGTAAAACTTTTTATATCAGACTTTACTAATATATCATTAATATCCTTAATATTATTATTAATTGTAAAACTTTCTATTGAAAAAGCTCCTTTGTAATTGCTAAGTTTATATATATCTTTAATTAATCTTTTTCCTGCATTATCGTTGTCAGAAAAGCTATAAATATTATAATCTTTTATAAAATCATATTCTTTTAATATATTAGTTTTAGTAGCCCCCGACAAAGCAATAGCAATATATCCAAATCGTTCCAATGATAAAGCATCTATAACCCCTTCACATATAATAATATCTTTATTCTTGCCTACCTTATTTATATTATAAATAGAATCTTTTGCATTTTTATTAAATAAATACTTAGGTTTTATATCTTCATCTATAGTACGTCCTTGTATAGATATAATATTATTACCATCTGCATCAAAATATGGTATAATAAGCCTATGCCTATAATGAAATAAATATAATGTATTATATTCTTTATTTTTTGATAAAATACCGCTTTTTATTAGATTTTCTTCATTATAATGTTTTAATAGTTCATTTATAATAAGTAATTGTTCTTTTTTATCTTTTGGTAAATTTTTAATTTTATTGTCTATAATTTGTTTTTTTGTTATACATCTTTTTTCTAAATAACATAAAGCTTCTTTATTATCTAACAACTCTAAGAAAGTTTTATAAATATCATAAAAATAGTTGTTATTAGTTTTATTCATATTTTTTTTTGTATCAGTTTCTTTATATAATTTTACATTTTTATAATTATTTCCAGTTATAAACTCAATAGCTTCATTAAAGCTGCAATGTAAAATTTCTTTAACTAACTTTATATTGTCGCCGCTAGCTCCGCAGCTGAAACAATGATAATAATTTTCTTTTATATTAAATGATAAACTAGGATTTTTGTCATTATGAAATGGACATATTGCTTTATTATTTTTATCAATATTTAAGCCTAATCGAATTGCTATGTTAATAATAGAATAGTGTTTTTTTATATAATCTATCTCTAAGTTCATATTTATGTATCATTTTTATTTTATTTATCGTTTTATATTAAAATAAAAATTACTATTTTTATTATGGATGATTATTAAAATTTTATTAAATCTTTTATTGATAATTCATCATGAATATAAAAATCAGAAGTTATAGCAGTAGAACTATGTCCTAAATATTTACTTACAGCTTTTAAGCTTTTATTGTCTTTTATAAGTAAATGAGTAGCGAAACTATGTCTTAATGTATGAGGATGCACCTGTCTTGTTCCTAATGCTTTTAATCCTGCAGTATTAACTATTTTATATATGTATTGTCTTGTAAAAGTTCTTTTATTTTTAGTTTCAAATAAATATATTTTTCCCTGAAAAGTTTTTAATATTTTATTATAAAGTTCTATCTTTAGTTTAATCTTTCTTTCTTTATTTCCTTTTCCAATAACTGATATTGATATATAAGTAATATTGTCTTCTATAGTTTTTTTGCAGTCTTTTTTCTTTATATTTATCAATTCCGAAACTCTTAATCCTGTAGAGTATAATGTTTGTATAATGAGTTTGTTTTTTTCATTAGATAATTTTATCATTTTATTGACTATATCTTTTGATACTATTTTTTCTTTAGTTATTGTATTGTCTCTTTTAGTTATTTTTATTTCTGAAAATGCGCTGTCTATTATTGCTTTTTTATTTAAATCTTTTATTTGATATTTTATTAGTTTCTTTAATGCTGCTTTATACAATGCTATAGTTGCATTAGATTTAGTTTTTTTGTTTTCTTTTAAAAACTTTATAATATTTTCATAACTTAAGTTTTCATTATTTTTATAGTATTGTCTGATGACATTAGTATAGGCTTCTCCAAATACATTTTTTAAATTTTGTATTTGATTATTAGTTAACATAATTTCATTATTCATGAGTCAAATTATACTTTTTTTATATATTATTTCAATATTTGGCATTAAAAAAAATATATACATAAGTTAAGTTATGTATATATTTTATAAAATAAGAATTTTTATTGAGATTTTTATAAATTTAATTATATCTCAAGTAAGAAGTTAAAATCTTTATAGTTAGTTTCTATATAAGAATCTTTTATTGGTTTTTCTATAGATATAGTTATTGAATTAAATATCTTATATACAGTTTGATATTTTCCTGATGGAGAATAGCGAGTAAATAAACAAAATAGTTTTTCATTTATAAATGCTTTTTTGTAAGGTTTATATTTTTGAAATAAGTATTTAATTTGATTTTTATCAGCTATTCTATTAAGATGATTGACTATTAATTTTATGTCATAATTATTTTTGATAATATTTAATATAGTTTTTAATTCATCAATATTTAATGGTACAGTAATTTTTTTTTCTAATATATGTCTTTTTAATAAAGGAAAACCTTCTTCTATTAAAGATAAAGGGCTAAAATATGGTCTGTTGAATTTTCCATTATCATTAAATATAGCTTGCAATTCTATATTATTATCAAGCATTAATTTTGATAGTCCAAATTCATATTTTTTTATTATATCCATTTTATCAGGTTCTTTTTTTATGTTTAAAATAAAGTTATTAAAGAAATTGGTATTATATATTTTTTTATCTATTATTATAAAAAAACTTGTTATATAATCATGTTCAGCTATTTTTAAGTCTTTGCTTATATATATTCCGCCGAAATTATAATCAGTTATTTTATATATGATATTTTCTAAATTAAAGAAAGGACCATAACAAGAATCATTACAAAAAATTATTTTATCATAGTTTTGCAAAATATTATTTTCTTTTGCATATAAATATCCTCTTTTGTATGATCCAAAATCATATTCGCCATGACGGCCGTTAATTATATGTATACAATGATTATCAATTTTTTTTAATTCATTATCTAACATGTTGCAATCAGATACATAAATAACATCAGATATTTTATTTAATTCTTTAATATAATAAACAACATAATCATCTATAATATTATCTCTATCATATCCGGCAAATATTGTTAGTATCTTTTGCATTTTATTTACCTAGTCGTATAGTAATTTTTATTGAAAATATTGTTAATATAATTCTTTTATATTTAGTTTCTATTTTAAATAATGAAAACTTACCTATTTCTAATATAGATATAATTTTACTTTTTGTATTATTATATATGCTAAGTATTTTACATACCCTGTCAATATTATTATCATTAATACATTTTTTTATATAGAAAATATAATTTGATAATTCATATAAATAATAAATATTATCTATTAAATATTTGTTATTTATATAAAATTTTACCTTATAATTATTTTGTTCTGCAATTATTCCTATTACCCTTTCTATAGCATGAGCTAAAGTTCCTGTTGTAGGTATTGGTTCTTTTGGAAAATCATCATATTTTAGTTTTAAATCAAAAATTGGTTTTAATACTTTAGGTCTGTACCACATCATAGAGCCTGTTGGAAATACAAAATTTGATGGATTAGGAATAAAATTTATATTTAACAAATTTAATAGTTTTAGCATATTGTCTTTATCATTTTTATCTAATTCTATTGCGAAAGGAAATACACTATAATATGCAGGTGGGAATATCATAGAAATATCTTCATTTACTAAAAAAGTAGTAAGTATTGTTTTAGCAGATTCTTCACTTATCAAATTTTCTATTAAATATTCGCCCCATTTTTTTAATCCGTCATTATGAAATGATTTTTTAGTGTGCAAATGGCAAAATAGATCATAATCATCTTGTATATTTGCAAACTCTATTAACCAAGGGGCTATATCTCTGCCTATATTTTCTGTGATTTTAATGGTGATATTATTTAATTTTATAAGTTTTTCTTTAGTAAAATGTTTTAAGCATATATCCTTATTTTCTTTTAAATTGACAGTGATAAATAAATCAAAAAATATAGGAAAATTAATTAAATGTTTAATGAATAAATCTATCATATCTATATAGTGTATATGTATATGTATTCCAACTTTTAATTTATTAATGTTTTCGCTATAATTTTCTTTTAATATTAGATAGTTTTTATCACAAAATTTACTATTAATATCCATATATATCCTCAATCTATTTTGAGTTCTTGAGCCAAAATATCTAATGCTGTATATCCATTTGCTTCATCAGGCTCCAAATATGTACCTTCACCCCATTCATTCCAAGCGTTTATAAACATGAGTCTTTTATCTTCTTCGAAATTTGCTCGAGTATATTCAATATTATATTTTAACCACTTTCTATAATAATCAAAACTAAAATTTTCTAGTATATTAAAATTCTTTTTTTTGCGTGCAGTATTATCCCATAATAGAAATAAGTCTTTATATCTTACATTTATAGGCTTTGCATTTATTGTATTTTCTACCCAATTTTTATAGCTATTGGTACGATATTGAGTATTGACTTTTTTGGCATATCCTACAGAATGTATTGAAAAGTCTACATACATATCAAAACCATAATGCTCAGCATTTTCAATAGGTTTTGATAAACTACGGGTAAAAATTAAAAATAAATCTTTACCTGTCTTTTGTTTTTGATAATTTCTCCATCTTTCAGTTGTAGCTTTTATATCAGGAAATAATAAAGGTCTATATACTAAAAATACAGGTTTTCCATCTATTTTTATGTACCTATCATCATCAAAATATTTTTGCAGACTTTCTATAAACCTTAAATCGTCTTTTTTTGAGTAATTTTGTTTAATTAGAATATTATTATTTAAACCATCCCAAGCTCTAGTCCAATTTTCATTAGCAAAACTTAAACAAAAATTAAAATTAATAGATTTATCTTTTAAAAAATTATCTACAGGTTTTTCCATTAAACGTTTACCTGCAAAATCATAATGATAAAAACAAAAGCCATATACTCCATAGTTCTTGGCTATTTCAGCTTGTTTTTTCATTACATTTATATCAGATAAATCATAATAACCTAAATCTTTATGAGGAACTCTTGGCTGATAATGTCCTTCATATAGTGGTTTAGCCTTTCTAACATTTGTCCATTCTGTGAAACCTTTTCCCCACCATTTATCATTTTCTTTAAATGTATGAAATTGAGGTAAGTACCAAGCTATAGTTTTAATATCTGTTTTAAATTTTTCTAATTTTTTATATTCTGTATATTGTGGCTTAAAAGGTATATATTCTTCTATGGATGTAATACAATCTTTATATTCTATTAAATCACTATTATTGTATCTATCTTCTGTTTTATTTTTAAAAAATACACATATTGTAATAACATTGAATATTTTTATTAATACTCTTACTCTATTATTTTCAACTAAGAATAAATCAATTTTTAATAAGCAATTTCCAATCTCAATTAAAGGAATCATTTTATAATACCACCCATTATTCAATATTTATATTATCATTTTGATGAGTAATTTAGCTCAATCCACTTTTTATATTCACCGCTTTTAATATTATCTATCCATCTTTTATTATTTAAATACCAATCTATAGTAAGCTCTATTGCTGTATTAAAATCATAATTTCTCTGCCAGCCCAATTCTTTTTTTATTTTATTGCAGTTAATAGCATATCTTCTATCATGTCCTGCTCTATCTTTTACAAATTTAATAAGTTTTTTATAATAATCTTTTTCTTTATTCATCTTAACGGCTAATTTTTCGCATAAAATATTTACCATATCAATATTAGTAATCTCATTTTCTCCGCCGATATTATAAGTTTCTCCTATCTTTCCTTTATATATGATATCAAGTACCGCATTATTATGATCTTCAACAAATATCCAATCTCTTATGTTTTTACCATCGCCATAAACAGGCAAATCTTTTTCTTCTACTATATTAGAAATCATTAAAGGAATTAGTTTTTCAGGGAATTGATAAGGACCGTAATTATTGCTGCAATTAGATATTGTAACAGGTAAATTGTATGTATGATAATATGCTTTTACAAGATGATCGCTTGAAGCTTTTGATGATGAGTAAGGGCTTCTGGGGTCATAAGGTGTTGTTTCATAAAAATATCCAGTTTCGCCTAATGAACCGTAAACTTCATCTGTACTTATATGATGAAATAATTTATTTTCTTTGTTGTCTTCCCATAATTTACGGGCTGTTTCTAATAAAATAAAAGTACCCATTATATTAGTTTCAATAAAATCTTTTGGGCCATATATTGAGCGGTCTACATGGCTTTCTGCTGCAAAATGTACTATACAATCTGGTTTGTATTTATTAAATATTTCATCTATTTTTTTATCATCACAAATATTTGCTTTTTCAAAGAAATATCTTCCTTTGTATTTTTCTTCTATATCAAGTAAATTTTCTCTGTTACCTGCATAAGTTAAGGCATCTATATTTATAATGTTGCCTTTATAGTCAGTTTTTTGTAATATATATCTTATGAAATTAGCTCCAATGAAACCGCATCCGCCTGTTATTAAAATATTATTGAATTGTCTCATGTATTATCCTATTTTATTAAACTTTGTAAATATTTTCCATATTCTGAGTTTTTTAATTTTGATGCAGTCTCCTCTATTTTGGAAGCATCTATCCATCTATTATTATAGGCTATTTCTTCTAAGCATGCTATTTGCATTCCTTCTATATTTTCAATGGCAGAAACAAATTGAGAAGCTTGAAGAAGACTGTCTCTTGTACCAGTATCGAGCCAAGCAAAGCCTCGTCCTAATACTTCTACTTTAAGTTTTTTATTTTCTAAATAAACTTTATTAACATCGGTAATTTCTAACTCACCTCTTGCAGAAGGCTTAATATTTTTAGAGATATTTACCACATCATTATCATAAAAATAAAGACCAGTAACTGCATAATTTGATTTAGGTTTTTGTGGTTTTTCTTCTATTGATAAGGCATTATAATTATTATCTATCTCTACTATTCCAAAACGCTCAGGGTCATGAACCTTATAAGCAAACACAATAGCACCGTCTTCTAATTTTGCACTTTTTTCTAATATATGTGAAAAGCTTTGACCAAAAAATATATTATCACCTAATATCATAGAAACATTATCTTTTCCTATAAAACTTTCTCCAATAATAAAAGCTTCCGCAAGACCGTTAGGTGCCTTTTGTACAGCATATTCAATATTACATCCCCACTGACTTCCGTCTTTTAATAATTTTTTAAAAAGAGGAGTATCTTGTTCTGTAGATATTACAAGTATATCTCTTATTCCTGATAGCATTAAAACAGATAATGGATAATATACCATAGGTTTATCATATATTGGCAAAAGTTGTTTTGATATAACATTTGTCATAGGATAAAGCCTTGTTCCGCTTCCTCCTGCTAATACTATTCCTTTCATAATAAAATAGCCTCTAATTAAAATTATTTATTTTTATAAGCGTTAAAGAAATTATTTAAACTATGCTCATACTCATATATTTTAGCATATTTTCTAATTTTTTCTATAGATAATACACTATATTTAGGTCTTTGAGCTTTTGTTGGATATTCTTCTGTAGTGCATGGATTGATTGCACAATCATTATCTATGACATTATATTTTTTTCCTATTTTGTATATGCTGTTAGCAAAATCATACCAAGAAATATTTCCTTCATTAGTATAATGATAAAGTCCATAGTTATTTTGATTAATGAAATTTAAAACTGCTTCAGAAACATCTTGAGTAAAAGTAGGAGAACCAAATTGATCATTAACCACTTTTATGCTTTCTTTAGTATTCATAAGCTTAATCATAGTTTTTACAAAATTATTTCCATTAATTCCATATAACCAAGAAACTCTTATAACAGTAGATTGATTGTAAGACAAAGCGTAGTTTTCACCTTCTAATTTACTTTTACCATAAATATTAATAGGATTAGTTTTATCTTCTTCTGTATATGGTTTTGTATTTTGTCCGTCAAATACATAATCAGTAGAAAAATGAATTAAATCTGCTTTTATCTTAGATGCTATTTCTGTAATGTTTTTTACACCTTCTCCATTTATTTTGAAGCAAATATCTTTTTCATCTTCTGCTAAATCTACTTTTGTATATGCTGAACAATTTATTATAGTTTTTATATTTTTATTTTTTGAAAAATTATTAAGTATATCAATATTAGTAACATCTATATCGGAAGCTGTTGCAATATATTCTATATTATTTTTATTGAATGTATCAAGTATATCTTGAGCGAGCATTCCATTTTTACCAATTATCCAAATCATAAAAATTATTCTCCAATCCAATTTCCATCTAATGAGAAATATTTTTTATTTTTATCAAATGTAGGTAATTTTAAATCTTTATCAGATACTAATACATCTTTAATATCACAAGTCCAATCTATATTAATATTTTTATCATTATAAATTATTCCGCCTTCTTCTTCAGGGTGATAAAAGTCAGAACATTTATAAGCAAAAACAGCTGATTCACTTAAAACAATAAATCCATGAGCAAAGCCTTTAGGAATGAAAAACTGTTTTTTATTTTCTTCTGTCAATAATACTCCGTAATATCTTCCAAAAGTTGGAGAATTATTCCTCAAATCTACTGCAACATCAAATACTTCGCCTTCTAATACTCTTACTAATTTAGCTTGACAATATTTCTTCTGATAATGAAGCCCTCTCAATACATTTTTTGTAGATTTTGATTGATTATCTTGAACAAATTTTTCTTTAATTCCAGCTTCAAAAAAATCTTTTTCACTGTAAGTTTCTAGAAAATAACCCCTATTATCCCCAAAAACGCGAGGTTCTGCTATGAAAAGGCCTTCTATATCTAATTTTTTAAAAGTAAATGGCATGTATATATCCTATAAATTATTATATAATTATAACTATATAGTATAATATCTATAAAGTAAAGTGACTATTATGAATTTGATTATTAACTATATTTGATTAATGAGTTTTAATAATCCATTTAAACTATCATCAGCTTCAGAGGTATTTATTCTAATATCATATTCTTTTCTTTTTTCTTTTATGTATTTATAAATAATATTTAATTTTTTAGGTATACCTCCAGATAAAAGTATACTTGTATTCTTTAGATTAAAAGTATCAATTATATTAAGGTATTGTTCAATATATGATCTTAATAATGAAGATAAATAATTATTTATATTAAAATTGTATTCTGTTATATTATTGATACAGCCTCCATTTTTAAAATTGTATGCACTATCAAATACAGCTAGATCAATATTTATATCAGAATTTATTAAATCTTTTACTGTGAATTTAGATAATAAATCCCATACTGAAATCTTGCTGTTTCCAATTTTAATACATTCATCTATAAATCCAGTATAACAGTTTAAAGCTCTTCCTGATGGGATATGTGTAATTATAGATAAATTTAAGTTATTAAAATATGGTCTTTGTTCCATTAAAGCTTCAATATTAAGAGTATCTATTTTTGCAATTTGACTTCCTGTTCCCATATTTAATATAATATCGTTTTCTGTAATATTAGCACCATAAATAGCACATTGTGTATCACCTACTCCAGTATATATATCTATATTATTTATATTAGAAGTTATATTTACATTGTAAGTAGGTTCATTAAATGTTACCTCATATCCAAGACTTTTATATAAATCAAATAACTCTTTGTATGGTTCTTTTTTATATATATCCCAAATACCTAATCCTGCTATCATAGTAGAATGTACTTTTTTAGAAAAAAATATTTCAGGTAAAGAAATTATTTTTATTTTTTTAGGTATTTTACCTAATCTCATCATATGAAGTAAATTGATGCAAGGTAGCCCTGGTTTTATATTCATACCTGTATGTTTTTTGAAATTAGGTAATTTATTTTTAATAAATTCTATAGTTGATGTATTATCTATTAATTCTATTGCTCTATTGTCTTTCCAACTTATATATTCAGTAATAAAATTTTCATTACTTTTTAATACAAATCCATGTTGTTCTGAACATATGAAAATAGATTTTATATTATAGCTTTCATAATCTTTGATAATAGAATAAAATAATTGAATTATTTTGTTTACTGGTACTTCATAATATATATTATTATATATTAAAGCTTCAGCAGGTTTATAATCTTTAATTGCAATTATTTTATTATTTTGATAAATTGCTGTTTTTACTCTTGAAGCTCCAAAATCTATCAATAAATGATTCATATACTGAAGTCCTCTTCTAATATTATATTTATATGATTAAATAATTCTGTATCTATATTAATTTTAATAAATATAGTATCTCCTAAATCTTTAATACCTACTAGACTTAATGTATTTCCCTGGACCTTTTTATCTTTTTTTATTAATTCTAATGTTTTATCTATTTTTAATTCTTGTAAATCTTTTTTATTAATAATGTCAAATAAATATGAGTTAATATAATCTAATTTTTCTTTAGAAAGATAACCATAGATATGTGATAGTTTATTTGCAATAATAGAACCCATAGCAACAGCTTGGCCATGAGGTATTTTATAATTAGACATGACTTCTATTGAATGGCCTAAAGTATGACCATAATTTAAACTTTTTCTTATATTGAATTCAAATTCATCGTATTCAATAACAGCTTTTTTTACAAAAAGAGCTGACAGAATTAATTTTTTATATCCTTCTAATGAATCTACTTTACCATTCCTAACCAATTGTTTGTATAAATCAAAAAAATATTCCCCGCCTGTTATGCAAAGTTTAGCAATTTCTCCAAGTCCGCTTCTAATATCATAATCGTTTAAAGTAGTCAGAAACTTTATATTAATAATAACTTCAGTTGGTGCAGAAAATAATGCTATTTGATTTTTTACTCCATTGTAATTAAGCCCTGTTTTACCTCCTATACAACTATCACATTGTGATAGTAACGTTGTAGGATAAAATACCCAGTTAATTCCTCTTTTAAATGTAGCACCTACAAATGCTCCTATATCTTGAACTATACCACCTCCGCATACAATCATAGTTTCAGATTTTGTAAATCCTCTTTCTTCTAAGAACTTTATTAATTTCAAAGCATTTTCGATAATTTTATTTTCTTCAATAGCATCAAATATGTAAAGTTTATTTGTATCAATATTTGTATTATTAAAATATAAATTATAAACATTTTTATCTATAAATAAAATATTGTTCTTTTTTTCATTTAATATTTTTAATATTTCTTCTTTAGGATCTGAATTTTTTATAAATACTTTATAATTTTTAGGAGATGATTTGATATTAAATATACTTGTGTTTAAATAATTTTTATATACAGTAAAATTTTTATTTTCAATTTTAAAAATATAATCAGACATTTTGAAATCCTCCGCATATAAATCCGCCATCTACCGTAATATTTTGTCCTGTTATGTAACTGTTATTAACACATAAAAAGTAGGCTACTTTTGAAATATCTTCCAAACTTCCCATTCTCCCAAATGGAATACTATTTTCTATTTTTTTTATTTTATTTTCATCATTATTTTTTCGTGTCATAGGAGTATCTACAAAACCAGGAGATAAAGAATTTACTTTTATATTATATGGTGCTAATTCAATAGCAGCAGTTTTAATGAGAGCATCTAATGCATGTTTAGACATAGAATAGGAAGCCCGTTCACTTCTTGAAATTTTAGAATATAATGATGATATTGCCAAAATACTTCCTCCATTAATTTTCTGATATGGTAGAAAATATTTCAAAATTTTCAGAAAAGAAAAAGTATTTATTTGCATAGTATTTAATATATTTTCCATTGTTATTGATTCTATATTTGATATATTATTGATACCAGCACAATGTATAAATACATCAAAATTATTATTTATAGATTTCAAATATTTATCTATCTCATCATTATTAAGTAAGTTTAGTTCAGAACTAGAAGGATATATTACCTTAAATCCGTTATCTTGGAATATTTTTACTATACCAGAACCAATGCTTCCATTACCACCTGTTATAAATACTTTTTTCATATATTTTCCTCTATTATTATTTGTTATAAAACAGCAGCTGTATATTTGTTGTATTTTATGAGATTTTGTATTAACATAGTTTTTAATCTCGTTTGCTCATATCCAGGATTATAATTATATTTTCTTAAAAAATGTTCTGTTGATAAATTACCATCATGCCATTTACCTCCAAGTCCCATCATCGTAATGTCTGTATATTTACAACCATAATGCAAAGCCACATCTAATAGCATTTCTGCTGTACCATTTTTATTATGTAAATGTATTCCTGCTTCAATCCCTTCTTCTTTACAAGCTTCTATGGTAAATCTAATATATTCTGGGGTAAAAACACTTTCTGTATCAGCAAAATATATAACAGGAATTTCATGTTCCTTTGCAAATTTTGCAAATTCTCTATTTCTTTCTATAGAGTTATGTCCAGAACTAGTAAAATTAATAAATACTTCATATCCTAAATTTTTAATTTCTTTTATGTGTTTTTCTAAAACATTAAAGTCAGTTTCAGCTGACCTTGTTAATATTCTAACAGCATCTATTAACGATTCTTTTTTATGTAATAAATTAGCTAAAGGTCTTTGTATATCTCTCATTGCTGAAAGTTTTACTGTATTTTTAGTAGAAGAAAATATATTTTTTATTTCATCGTTACATAAACTACAATATCTAAAAACACCTCTATTAGGATCTGCTTCAATATTATGAAAAAAGCCTAATTCTAAATAATCAATTCCAGCAGACTGAGCAAATTTATAATAATCTCTGCAAAATTCTTTATCAAAAAACCATCCTGTTTGATATCCTGCTTCTCTAAAAGTACAATCAAATATTGTTATATTTCCTATCATTTTATATTATCCTTTTGTTCAATTAATCTTGCTATTGCTAAATCATATTCATCATCTATATCTATAGCATATTGTTTATCTATTAAATACATATAAGGGTGATTACCATAACAAAATTTATTATTTAACATATTGATTTTAGATGATATAAAACATCCATTTATAATGATATAAAAATTAGGTAAATCTTGAGATTTTGTATGATTTTTTATATCATTATTAATAGGGCCATCATCATTCCATATATATTCTTTTATGAGTTTAGCTGTAGCTAAAGAATCATATTTTTTATTAATTAATACTTCCTCTTCATATTTATACATAGCTTGTTCTATAATTTTTTCATCACATAAAGGGCATACGCAAGGAACCCACATCATTATGTTACCAGGCATATCTTGAACTATATATTCTACTACTTCGTTAAATGTTTTTGTAACTTCATCAGCATATTCTATAGGTCTTTTATGAGTATTAACTCCTTCTCCTTTTGCCATTTCTAACATTTCATCACTATCACTAGAAACTACTATATTATCTATTTTTTGTATTTTCTTTAATTGTCTTATTTTATGTATAAGTAAATTTGAATCAGCAAAAGGAAGTATATTTTTATTTTTTAATCTCCTAGATCCTGCTCTTACAGGAATTATAGCTGTATATTCTTGTTTTTTCATTTTTACTCCTTAACTTATATATTATGCAATAAAAAACCTACACTGCAATTTTATATTGCAATGTAGGTTGTAATTTTTGGTTTTTTGTATTAATATAAATAAATATGCAATCGTAGCATTGAATATTAGGTCTGGTCTGGTCTGGTCTGGTCTGGTCTGGTATAAAGTTTTTGTAATAAAATTAAGTTTTATGTTTTTAGATAATGATTGCAGTTCATCAGACATTACTTTATTTCTATCATCAAATTCATTAAGTTTAGCATTATTTATTAAGTCTTCTGATACATAATTATTTGCTGCTATATTAGTAAATCCGTCTAAACCAGCAATATTTACCTCTTTTATTTCTAATTTTATTAATAATTTTAATAACATCAATGCTGCATTATCGAACATCTGTGATTCATTTACATAATCATTATAATTTAATATAATTTCTTTATCATTAGAATTATCTATTGTATTTTTTATATTTGAAGTTATTATATACGGAATATTTATATTATCAATATTTTCAAATCTTTTTTTATTAGTAATAAAAATAATATCAGACTCAAAATCTTTAGGTATAAAGTTAATAGATATTATTAATGGATTATTTTTATCTATAAAATTATATATATTGTTTTTTTCATGTATTAAAGATTGCCCTGGTGCTAATAATAAAAGCTTTTTATTTGATAATAATTTCTTTATTTTTATTAGATTATCAGAATCATCTATATAATGTTTTTGATGATTTAAATATAATTCTTTTATTAACTCTTTATTAAATATAGCTCTTTGATTTTTAGGTATATCACTAATTATTTTGTTAATTGAATTAATATTTAAACTTTGCATATTAATTAAATATGATGCATAATTAGGATGACATTTATTAATAGCAGCTAAATAATACGGAACTGAATATCCCCAAGGAGTTCTATTAAAAATTTTATTTAAATGTTTATCTATAATATTTAATATAGGTAATATATTATAGTTTTTGTTATAATTTTCATTTAAATATTGAGTGAGAAGTTCAGTATTTAAATTACCAGCTCCTCTACCCATACCAAATACAGAAGAATCTATTATTAAATTTCTGTTATGATGCAATTTTAATAATGCCAAAGCATTAGAAAATGATAACTGTAAATTGTTATGAGAGTGAAAACATATAGATATATCTTTTTCTAAATTATTATCAATTAAGAAAAATAATCTTATAATATCCTTTTCATGTAATACACCATTTGTATCAACAATTGAAAATCCAAAGGGCTTTAAATTATTAATTTTGTCTATTAGTGATAATAATTCATAATCTGAATAAGTATCTATATTTGTTGGATTAGCAAATATTTCATATCCTTTATTTTTTATTTCTTTTAAAAATAATATAGCTTCATCGATTTCATTTTTTTTAAAAGTAACTCTTATAATATCTAATATAGATTTTTGAGATATACTATTAATTGGATATTTTCCATATACTATCATTGAAGATAATTTTGAATTCTTATTTAATGATACAAAATCTTTTAATTTATTAATATCATTAAATAATGTTTGGTTTTTATTATATTTAATATTATTTTGTAGAAATCCTATTTCTATATAATCTATATTAGCATTTATTAAATTATATATAATATCTTTTATGGTATTTTCTCCAAATAGCCAGTTATTAATATAACCGCCATCTCTTAAAGTACAATCAAGTATTTTTATATTTTTCATATTATTCCATTATTTTTTATTATATTAATAATATTATCTAAATCTTTTTGAGTATCTACAGAAAAAGATTCTGCTGATACCATGATTCCTTTTATTTTTTTACCATTTTCTAAAAATCTATATTCATCTATGTCTTCAATATTTTCTATATTTCCTCTTTTTGTGTTACGACAAAATTCCAAAGCAGATTTACTAAAACATTGTATTCCTACAAATTTTTTATAAACAAAATTTGTATCAGACTTTGGGTATGGTATAGGTGTTCTAGCCATATACATGAAATAATTACTCATATCTGTAACAACCTTTATTTTAGAAGTATCCACTATTTCAAATTGCCTTTTTATTGTAGTCATAGCATTTGCTACATAAAATTCTTTTTTATTTATATTATTTGGTATTAGTTTTTCTATATTCTTTGCTTCTATAATAGGTTCATCTCCATTTACATTTATGTAAAAGTCAGCGTTAACAATACTTGCAAATTCACTTAACCTATCCAAATGAGTTTTATGTTCTGTACTTGTCATAACAGATTTTATATTATATTGACTACAAATATTTGTTATTCTTTCATCGTCTGTTGCAACATAAACTTCATCTAATTTTTTTACTTTTATTACATTTTGATAAACCCACCATATCATAGGTTTCCCGCATATGTCTGCCAATGGTTTTCCCGGAAACCTAGTTGATTTATACCTTGCCGGTATTACTCCAATTATTTTCATAAGCACTTCCTTATATTATAAATGTATAAGGTATAAATGAAAATAATATATATTATTACTGTATTATACCCCACTCCAGAGCGTTGTTCTGGAATGTGTATGTTATTTTTATTTAATTTCTTTTTATAGATAAATTCTGAAAACTCAAAATCTATTTCATTATCTATATCAATACTCTCTATACTATCAGTTATATATAAATATGGATTATATCCTATAATATCCATTCTTTTTAGCATTAAATTTCTCGGTATAATACTTATTGCATGATTTAATGCTACTATATCAGGTAAATCCTGACTTCTTGGTTTTTTATCTGGATCATAATTAATAGGTTTTCTATTAAACCACATAAATTCTTTTATTAAATTTACAGTTATTAGAGAATCATATTTATTATTGAAAGTTTTATATAAATTAAAACAGTTAATTATAGTTCCATCTTCTATTAATGGATTAGTAACGTCTGTAAATATTATTAAATCACAATTTATGTTAGAGTCCATATTTTTATATACTTTATTCATGCAAACTTCATCAGAAGCATAGTATTCATTTCTTTTTATTGTTTCTACTCCCATATTTTTAGCTATTTTTAGCATTTCTTCAGAATTCGAATTAACAACTATCCCATCAATTTCTTTGATTCTTTTTAATTGGTTAATTTTTATTTCTAATAATGAACTTCCTGCAAATGGGCGTATATTTTTATTTTTTACTCTCATTGAGCCTGATCTCACAGGTATTAAAGCTTTGATAATCATAAAATTTCACCAATTTTTAACTATTATATAATATTTAGTTCATTACCATTTTCATCAATATATACACCATCTTTTGTATATATATCTTTGTTAAATAATCCTTTAAGACCTATAGGATTTATTGAAATTATTTCTGTATGCGGATAAAAAACATCTTTAAAGGTTTTTAATTTTTCCCAGCCAGTATACATTATATTATAATTTAAATCATTTTTGGAATTATAGAAATATCCTGTTTGACTAGTATCACATCCAACTAAATATACTTTACTTGGATTTGTCCATAATATAAATTGCATAGCTGCCATAGCAATACTATAGGAACCATATAATGGGACGGAACATATATCATATTCAAATTCATATAATTTATAATCAAATGTATCATTTAATACATATCTTTTAGCATTAATATCTATGCAATCTTGTTCAGAAATTTGACCTTTGAAATCATTCATTCCATAAACACCGCAAAAAATTTCTATTTTTAGTTCCTTATTTACTTTTAAATATTCTATAACATCTTTGAGTCTATTATCTCTATTATCCTGAATAAAAAAATAATTTGGTATTATTTTATCATAAAATAAAGCTTTATTAACTGATAAATATTTTTTATTTTTTAATGGTATAAAATCATTTAGTGTTTTACCTGCACCAATCAATACAACTTCCTTACCTTGATTAATATTTTTATATCCTTGAAAAGTTTTAGTATTTATATTAATGGCCATATTTAATAATACATTAAAGTATCTTTGCCTATTGGCTAATATTATTAAATCTTTAATTTGATTATTTTGATTAATATATTGTTGTATTAAATCAGTGATTTGGTTATTTTGATTAATAGAATGCTGCGTTATTGAATTTATAATATTTATATTTTCAACTATATTACTAAAAAAATTTCTTACAGCATTTCTTTTATTTTTAAAAGGTATAAACCATACTACTTTATTTATTAAATCTATTTGCTCTTGTGTCATATGAAAAACTCCATATAAACGATTTTATTATTATATTTTATAAAAGTCAAATATATAGTCTTTATTTTCCTAATAAAAAATTGAAATTATTAGGTATAACTTCTTTATGATTAATAGTTATCTTTATTGAGTTAAAGATTTTATAAATTGTTTGATGTTTTCCGCTAACAGAATATTGATTAGTTATAGATAATATTTTATCTGATATTAAATTTTTATTTGAGGTTCCTCCTACATAGAATAAATAATTAATTTGTTCTTTATTAGAGACCCTATTTAAGTGGTTAACTATTAAATTAATATCATAATTATTTTTTATTATTTGCATAATAGATTTAAAATCAGAAATTGGTACTTTTTCATATTTGCCCTCTAATGTGCCTTTCTTTAAGAAAGGAAATCCATTTTTTATTAAAAATAATGGATCTGAATAAAGAGTTTCTATATTAGAAGCCCCTAAATATATTGAATACAATTCTATATTATGATCTAGTATTAACTTAGATAATCCTATTTCATATTTTCTAATAATATCAAATTTATCATTTTCTTTTTTTATAGAACACATAAAATTATCAAAGTAATCTGATAAAAATATATTTTTAGAAATAGTTGTAAAAAATAATGCTATATTATCATTATTAGCCATCATTTTATGCGTGGTCATATATACACCAGAAAAATCATGTTTAAGCATTTTATCTATTATATTGTTTAAATCACAAAATGGTCCATAACAAGAATCATTACAAATTAATATATAATCATATTTTTCAAATAAATGTTGTTCTTTAGCATATAAATAAGCTCTTTTATAGGAACCAAAATCATATTCTCCATGTGGTGTACATATTGTAGTTATACAATAATCAGAAATTTTTTTTAATTCTTTATCATCAAAATAACAATTTGAGGCATATATTATATCAGAAATTTTTTTTAATTCTTTAATATAATAAATTACGTATTCATCTATAATATTATATTTATCATATCCAGCAAATAATGTAAGTATTTTTTTCATTTAGTTACCCTTAATTATTTTTTTATGGTTATTTTTATACCTAATAATTGAATTTTGATATATTTATTATCAATATCTATACTAAACAAAGAAAAGTTATTTATTGCTAATAATGAAAAAGATATATTATTATATTCTGGATTATTATGTTCTTGATTATTATATTCTATTTTTTTGAGATTTAAAAATTGTTTATAAACAGTGTGCAATTCATCACTACTATGTAATATATTAGAGAATTTTGATATATCCATATCATCTAAATTATTTATAAAAATATTAGTTAGTGTAACAAGACTATAACAATCAAAATCTACAGAATAGTTTTTAAAAATGGAGAGTAAATCTTCTGAGAATAATATTTCTCCATAACTAATATCTTTATAAATTTCTGCTCTAACTTTTTCATATTTATTATCTGAAAAATAAAATTTTCCATTCTCATCTAAATATTGTAATGGTAATTCTGGAGCAGTTATTAAAAATTCTAATATATCATAATATTCAAAAAATACATTAAGCATTTTTTGATAAGCTTTACACCAGAAGTCGTCTCTATCTTCAGAGTTAATACACCAATATAATCCTAATATATCAGCATTAGGGAATATTTTTTTTAATAATTTCATAGAATTAAAAGCAAATCCAGCAGTATCAAACATTGCTATTTTATTAGATGAAATATTAAAGTTATTAATATACTTAGTATATTTCTCAAGTATTTTATCAGATAAGTCATTTAATATATCTTCGTTATTGATTAAGAATGTTATTTTATCATCAATATCGTCAAATTGTTCCGGCAGCATACTTAAAAATTGAGGACTTATTTTTTTAAATATTTCTATAAATAAATCAATTCTTTCTATCCACCATGAAGTAGGATTTTTATAACATTTACAAATTTCTAGATTGATAGATCTAGATGAATATAAATAATATGTATTAATATTATATTTATTATCATTAATTAAATTAAATATTTTTTCTATAGTATATCCATCTCTTGCTATAAATAATACATCTTTTATATTTTCTTTTATAACTTCATTATATACAAATTTTGATAAACCATAACATAATGCCCCACCAAGATAATATCCCAAATATTTCCAATAATCTTTTGGTAATTCATTAAAAATGAACCTTTTTACAATGATACCAACTATAATTCCTGTTGTAAAATCATATTTATTAGTATTAAAAAATATTTCCATTTTTTTATTAGATAAAAGAAATTGATCTAATGGTTTTATGTAATTGTAAGCATTAATACCTAAAGAAATAGGTATATTATAATCAGAATGAATATTATCTCCTATATGAAATATATTATTATATTCTATATTTAATTCTTCTTTTATATGATGAAATAAGAGTCCTTCGCCTTTTGATTTTTTTATTTCCCCTGAAACATATATTTTATCATATCCCGTATAACCATTCTTTTTTAAAATAGAATCCAGTATTTTAGAAGAATAATACATATCACTGACTATTATAATTTTTTTATTTAAATTTTTTACATAATCAAATACACATTTCATTTCAGGATTGGCATATAATGTGTCAATTTCTAATTGAAGTTCTTTTTCTTTTAAAAAGAAAAAACGTTGAGGTAAAAAATTATATATATCATCATAATCAGCATTATTAATATTTTTCCTATTTATTAAGTTAATTATAGCGTTATCTCTGCTATGAGTAAATCCTACAGTTCCATATATATTTTCTAAATGCTGAAAAACGTTTCTAGGTTCAGCATATGGTCTCAATAATAAAGTATCAAATATATCAAATGATATTACATCATGTTTATTTATTAATGTTTTTAATGATTCTAATATTGTATACATATTAATCCTTTATTACTTTTTTATAGTTATATTTATACCAAGAAAATTTATTTTTATATATTTGTAATTACCAGTTATACTAAATAATGAAAATTTATTTATTATAAGTAATGAAAAATATATGATTTCTTTATCATTTTGCAATTCTTTAATTTTAGTATTTTTTTGAGTTAAAGAATAAAAATCTATATTAGAAGTACGTTCTATATTTTTTTTAATCATATTAATATCATAAGAGTATTTAACTAAATCAATAATTTCATTTAAATTATCTGGAGTAAATGAAAATACTGTTGGATTTAATAATATACTTCTTTTTAAGAAAGGAAAACCTAATTTAATAATTTCTTTTGCATCATGAAAAGGAAAGTTAGAATCATTTTCTGTTTTTATAGATAATGAGTCAAAATATCCGCCTATTTTATAATTATGTTTTTGAAAAAATTTTGTTAATCCTGTTTCATAATGTATAATTAGATCTAATTTATCATGAAGTTTTGTTATTGAATACATAAAAAATGTAAAATCTTCAGATAAGAAAACTTCTTTTTTTATTGAAACAAAGTATCCCTGCAAATGTGAAAGATTTACAAAGTCATAAAAACAATAAAACATAGACCATGCATCTAAATTTTTAAGTTCCATTGTTTCTACTATATGTTTTAAATCATAAAATGGACCATAAATAGAATCATTAACCAATATTAAATAATCATAATTAAATAATAACTTAGATATTCTAGAATATCTAAATCCTCTTTTATATGACCCCCAATCTGATTCTCCATGGGGTTCACATATTGTTGCTATACAATAATTTGATATTTTACTTAATTCTTTTTCATTAAAATAACAATTAGATACATAAATAATATCAGCTATTTTTTTTAATTCTTTAATAAAGTATACTACATAATCATCTATTATATTATCTTTATCATAACCCGCCAATATAACCAGTCTTTTTATTTCTTTATCAGCCATATGTTTCCTCATTTTTATATACTCTCAAGCCATTTATCTATAGAAAGATAATTTTTAAAATTAAGTTTATCTAATAATATAGAATTATCTCCAACTATAATTTTAGGTTCATTAGTATTTAGTTGTTTAAGTTCTAATAAATCTATTTTATCAAACTTTTTAGCTATTGTTAAAGCTATTTCTTCTAATGAAATAGCTTTTCCACTACATAAATTAACTATACCATTAATATTAGAATTTATTAATAAAGCGATTATTTTAGCAATATCACCAGCAAATATATAATCTTTTTTTAATTGAGAATAATTTATAAAAACTTTTTGATTATTTTTTAATGAATTAATTATATAAGGAAATAATCTATTTTCATTTTCATTATTACCATAAGTATAAAATATTCTCCCCCAACAAAAATTAATATTATGTTTATTACAATATAATTCTGATAATTCTCTTAAATAATTTTTGCATTTAGCGTATATAGTAATAGGTTCTAATGAATCATTTTCTTTTAATGGAGTATCTTTAAATTTATATTCGAAACAAGTTCCTACAAACAAAGCTTTTTTTCCGCCATTATCTTTAAAATATTTAAGCATATTAATAGATGATGCTAATAAATTAAAGTTATTATCAGAATCTAAATAACCTTTTTTTGTGTCCCAAGCTAAATGTATGAGATATTCAGCCTTAATAGATTTAAATAAATCTTCTAATTCTGTAGAATTATTGATATTAATTTTTATATAGTTTAATTTGTTATACTTAATATCTTTAGTACTTAAGCCATAAACATCGAAACCTAATTCTTTTAAAGGTTCGGTAATATATTGTCCAATTAAACCATTTATTCCTGTAACTATAACTTTCTTCATAATTAAATTTTATTTTATACATAGATTTGGTATAGCTGTAATAAATTTAGCATTCCAATCTCTTATATAACTTAATTGTTCCATAATTTCTTCTTCTATATTCCAAGGAAGTATTAATACATAATCTGGTTTATATATCTTTATATTATCCTCTGAAACTATTGGTATATGGCTCAAAGGCATATACTTATTCTGTTTATGAGGTGAAGCATCAACGACAAAATTTATTAAATCAGATCTAATACCACAATAATTAAGTAATGTATTACCTTTAGCAGCTGCTCCGTAAGCAACAACTTTTTTATTATCTTTTTTAGCTTTTAATAGAAATTCTAATAAATCAAATTTAATTTTTTTTACTTTAGAATCGAAGTTAGTATATCCGCTTATATTATTTAAATTATATTTCATCTCATTTTCTATTACATTATTGACATTATCGCTTATTTCTATAGAATTATTTTTATGTGATACAAATATTCTTAAACTTCCGCCATGTGTTTTTAATTCTTCAACATCATATATTTTTAAATCAAAAGATTCAAAAATAGTTTTTACTGTTATTAAAGATAAATATGAAAAGTGTTCATGATATATAGTATCAAATTGATTTTTATTAATAAGATTTAACAAATGAGGAAATTCAAAAGTAGCAGTACCATTTTCTTTTAATAAATTTTTTACACCCTTAACAAAGTCATTAATATCAGGAACATGTGCTAAAACATTATTTCCTAATATTAAATCAGATTTTTCTAGTTTTTTAGATAATTCATAACCAAAGAAATCTTCTATAACATTAATCCCTTTTTCCCTAGCAACACTAGCAGTAGAATGTGTAGGTTCTATACCTACACATGGGATATTATTTTCTTTAAAATATTGCAACAAATATCCATCATTACTTGCTATTTCTGTAACTAATGAATTTGAAGTCAAATTAAGCTTTGGAATCATGTATTCTACATATCTTTTAGCATGTTCTAACCATGAACGTGAATATGAACTAAAATAAGCATAATTGGAATTAAAAATTTCATTACTTTTTTTATATTCATCTATTTGTACTAAAAAACATTTATCACATACATATATTTTTAATGGATATAATATTTCTGGATAATTTAATTCTTCTTTAGTTAGATATGAGTTAGAAGGAGGAGAATTATATAAATTAATAAATTCACATTTTAATTCTTTTTGACAATGACGACATTTCATACTTATATCTCCAATTTATTTTTTATTAAATAAAGACATATTTTTATCTTTATCACTAATAATAACATTTTCTAAATTTGGCCATCTTATATTAAAGAATGGATCAAGCCAATTAAATCCGCTAGAAGCTTCAGCAACAAAAGAAGCTCCCATAAAATAACAAACCATTGTATTATCTTCAAGTGTTTGAAAACCATGTGCTACATAAGGAGGAATATAAAGCATCTTACAATTATTCTCTGAAAGCTCTACTGAATAATATTGTCCAAATGTAGGAGAATCTTTTCTTATATCTGCAATTACATCAAAAATTTTACCTTTTAAACATCTTACTACTTTAATTTCTGCATAAGGAAATTTTTGATAATGCATTCCTCTTATGGTATATTTTTGTTTATTATAACTTAGACTAGATTGTTTTACTTCAAAGTCTATACCTAATTTTTTTAATTCATCATTACAAAATAGTCTTAAAAAATATCCTCTTTCATCTTCTATATAGTTATTTTGTATAATATAGGCTTCATCTATATTAGTTTTCTCTATAAACATTTTTAAATTCCTATATAATTTCTTATTTGTTTTTCTGTAATATTAATAATATCACTTTTATTCAAATATTCTTTATACCAAATAGCTGTTTGATGTATTGCTTCTTCTGTATTAAATCTTTCATTCCAATTTAATTCTTTTCTAGCTAAAGAAGAATCTAACCTCAACATACCCATTTCTTTTTTACTAGTATTTTGAATATTAATAGTATAACTTCCTTTACCTATATCTTTTATAAATTGTTTTGTTATATATTCAACAGTAAATTTATCTCCCTCATCTATTGGGGAAAAATTATAACTTTCTGATATATTCTTATTGTTTGCTGCATTATACGCTAATAAAATATATCCATAAATAACATCTAAAACATGTTGCCAAGGCCTAACGCTATTAGGATTTCTAAGTTCTACTGAAATATTTTTTTCTATTGATCTTATTATATCTGGAATAATTCTATTATCAGCAAAATCACCCCCACCTATAACATTTCCTGCCCTTGCACTTACTATATTAGTATTCTTAAAAAATGATTTTCTATAACTTTTTATTGCTATTTCTGCACAAGTTTTAGATGCTGAATAAGGATCATAACCACCTAAAGAATCTGTTTCTCTATATGCCCAAACCCATTCTTTATTATCATAAACTTTATCTGTTGTTATTATAACAACAGATTCTATATTATTTAAATTTTTTATAGTTTCCATTATATTAATCGTACCTATAACATTTGTTTCAAATGTATATATTGGCCTATTATAACTTTCTATAACCAAAGGTTGAGCTGCTAGGTGAAATATTATATCAGGATTTATTTTATCTACTATTTTTTTTAAATTATCAAAATTTCTTATATCTTCTATATACGAATTCATTTCATTATCTAAATTAATTAAATTATATAAAGATAATTTGCTTTGCTGTAATGATATACCATATACTTTTGAACCTAAAGTTATTAATAATTTTGAAAACCAAGAACCTTTAAAACCAGTATGTCCTGTTATTAATATTTTTTTATTTTTAAAATAATTAACTATATTTTTCATTACCATTTTTTCCATAAAGCATCTCCTTTTGACCACATATCTTCTAATATACTTTTATCTCTTTGCGTATCCATACATTGCCAAAAACCATCATGTTTAAATGCCATTAGTTCCTTATCTTTTGACAAATTCTTAAGAGGCTTTTGTTCAAATATTGTAGAATCATCTTCTAAATAATTAAATATTTTATTATTTAACACAAAAAACCCCCCATTGATATATGTATTATCACCTTTTGGTTTCTCTATAAAATCTGTAATTAAATTTTCTTTATTTATATTTATAGCACCCCATCTAGCTGGAGGAAATACAGCTAACATAGTTGCTATTTTTCCGTGTTTTTTATGAAATTCTATTTCATCTTTTATGTTGGCATTGCAAAGACCATCACCATAAGTCATACAAAAAGTATTTTCATCTTTTAGTAGATGTTGAACTCTTTTTAATCTACCACCTGTCATAGAATGTTCACCTGTATCTATTAAATCTATGACCCATTTTTCCATATCTTTATGATTTTGTTTTTTCATAAATTCAGAAGTATTGTTTGAAAAATCTATTTTCATATCATATAAATGTCTTCTGTAATTATCAAAAAATTCTTTTATCATATATCCTTTATATCCTAATAAAATAACAAATTCATTTATTCCATAAAATGAATAATATTTCATTATATGCCATATAATAGGACGTCCCCCTATTTCTACTAATGGTTTTGGTCTTATATATGTTTCCTCACCAAGTCTTGTACCAAGACCACCTGCTAATATAACAAGTTTCATATCTTTTCCTTTTTTATATTAAATTATAATTTTTCATGTATTCAAAAACTATTTGTCTTATTCCGCTTGATAATGCAAGACCTTTTTCATTTTTAAAATAATTTTCTAATATTTTTTTATGTTCTTCACTTATCTTTATAACTATGGTACTTTCTAATTTTTTATTAGTATAATTCTTTTTATCACTGTCTTTAAATAAATTTGAATTTTGAACTTGTTCTAATAAAGTATTATTTGCTTTGTTAATTGGCATTCCTATGCTCCTATTAAATCAATTGCTATTTTATTTAATTCTTCTATTGTATTACTTTTTGGGTAATACTGATATATAGTTTGATTGTATTTTTGGCTATCAGCTATTTTCCTATCTTGCCTTACTTTATATATATTATATTTTTTTAAATTCTGTAAAATATTTAAATATTGTTTATGAGTTTCAAATGACTTGTTAATTAAATTAATTATTATTTTATCATATTTTATTTTTTTCCTATATGATTTATTTATTTTTTGAAGTTCATTATAAAATAATTCTATACCGTCAAATGAAAAGTATTCAGGCGTTATAGGAGTTATAACTTCGTTTATTGATAATAAAATACATCGTTCTAATTGGCTTATTGAAGGACTTAAATCATATATAGCATACTCAAATCCTAATTTTTGTAATTCTGTATTTAAATCTTCGAATATAAATGGTTCCTGAAAGAGTTTTGTTTCTGCATAGTTTTTTAAAGAACTATCTTTTGGTTTTGTAGGTATGATATATAGATTTTCTTTTATTTTTTTTATAGCATTTTGTAAAGGTAATCCTTGTAAACATTCAGATAATTCATGATCTATATTTTCTTTTAAAAACCAATTACTTGAATTGGCTTGTATATCACAATCTATTAATATAGTTTTTTTAGTTTCTGATATTTTATATGCTATGTTTCCTGATAGTGTTGTTTTTCCTACTCCACCTTTTAGTATATGAAAAGCTATAGATTTTATCATTTTATTCCTTGATAATATTTTGTTATAATTTTGTAATACTTTATATAAAAAAAATAATACACTTTTATCATATTTTTATCAAGTTTAAAATTTTTTATTATTAAGAATATTTAAAATAAAATAGGAAAATGTTTCAAAATAGACTATTATATATTAAAATATGTTTCAAAATAGACTACTGCACGTTTCAAAATAGACTACTGCACGTTTCAAAATAGACTACTATTTTTTATATACGTTTCAAAATAGACTACTATGTATTAAAAGGTGATAGTTTTGTATTTATTGTTTTTTAATTTTTTAATATATGAGGTGTATATAAATAATATTATATTTATTATATAATATATAATATTATTATAAATATATAATATAAATATATAATATTATTATAATAATATTATATATTTATTATGCTTTGACAAAATTTGAATTCTTTGATATATTATTCTAAAGGTTGGATTATAGTATGAATAGAACTATATCAAAAAATAAATTTATTAATAATCCTATTAATGCTCCTAGATTAATAGCTAAAGCTGAAACTTTTACAAAATATGATATTTCGCAAGCCCAAAAATTAGAAATAGAAAAAAAGTTAGGTATTTTAAAAGATGAATATTTTAACTTAAATGGGGCATATCCGTATGTAATAGATTTTATAAATTATATGTGTACTTTTTATAAAGATGATAAATATATACATAGAAAAAACAATAATTTAGAGACTCATTATTTAATATATACTTCTAAGAATAGTTTTTTTGATGCTACTTTAGGAGAATTTCAAGAACAGAGAAAAATATTAGAAGTAGATGTATATAGAACACTTAACAGAATAGATAAAGACGGCATGCCTGTGAAACCAAAAATATATCCATTAAATGCAACACATTCTATACATACAGATGCTATAAGATTTAGCATAATAAATAAAGATACTAATGATCAAATACAAAATTTAAAAAATATTAATGGTGAAGTCTATTATTATGCTATTGAATTTTTAAAACCTATTTGGAATTGTTTATTTGGTGCTAAAGGAACTGAAGGTTATATTAGAATACCGTCTCAATTGCAGGCAAAAATTGTTCATAGTATTAACAAATATAAAGATAACCCTAAATTCACCAAATATGGTAATTTTGGAAAATCTATAAATTATAGACAGTTATTTTTATATTTATGTCTTCATGATAATGGAAAAAGCGATGAGATAGAATACGATTTTAAAGATATAATAAAAAAATGTTTTAGACAGAATACTCAATCAAGAGGAGATAATGTTTTTTTGAAAGATAAGTCTAAAGCATATAATTTTATTAAAAAAGGTTTAGAATTATTTAATCAAATGGGACAAGACGGACTTATAGATAAAATTAATGTTTTACCTTATGCTTTAAAAATAAAAAATGATAGTATATTGGTATCATTACATAGGGATAAAGCAAGCTTACCTAATTTTGAAGTCTTAAACTAAGTATTACATTGTTATAACAATGTAATACTTTATCATAATAATATATAATATTGTTGTAGTTTTATAACAATATTATTATATATTGTAGTATTTAGAAAATAAAATCGTCAATACTCTCTTCGCTATAATTTTCTTCATCATTATTTATTTTATTTATCTTATATGTATATATATTATTATTTTCAGAAAAATTGTTGAATCTATAACCTTCTCTTAG
>NZ_JAWLPU010000008.1 GCF_036997485.1 Brachyspira pilosicoli
TTCTTCACTAAATAAATCTTTTATAGTGCTATCATTATTTAATGAATTAATATTATTTGTTATACCACCAAGTTTATCTTCTAAATCTTTTCTATAAACTGAAATACTATTTTCTAACTCTAATGATTTGTTAATAGCATTATCTATATCTTCTTTAAAACTACTTAATCTGCTGTCAAAGTCACTCACATTCCTATTTACATCTTCGAAGTTATTATTTAATACCTCAAAATTAGATGATATAGTGTCAAGATTAGAAATTATATTTTCATTATTTGAAGTTAAATCATCTATACTATTAGATAATCTATTTATTTCTGAGTGTAAATTATCAAACTTATCATTATAACTCTCTAAACCTAATAGATTTTCTCTTAACTCATTTAAGCTTCCCTCTAATTCTTCAAACTTAGTCAATTCTTCTCTTATGCTATTGAAAGAATCTTCTAATGATAATTTAGATTCCAATAAATCATTTAATCTATCATCATTACTGATATTATCTACATCAGCACGAAGCGCATCCAACTCTTCTAATAAAAGATTTTTGTCGCTTGAAAGCATATCTTTTACATAGTTTATATCGCTGTCTGTATCATTCAATCTATTTAATAATTCTTGACTAAACTCTTCAAAGCCTC
>NZ_JAWLPU010000009.1 GCF_036997485.1 Brachyspira pilosicoli
CTTGTATTGATTCTTATAGTAACATGTGAATCTCCAAAGTTCATATATAAATAACTTTCAGAACCTATCATCTCAATTACATCTATTATAGCTTCTATAGAATTACTATCAGAATTATTTTTATCTAAAATAATATTCTCTGGTCTAATACCCAATATAACTTCTTTATCATTATAAGAATCATCTATCTTTTCAAGTTTAGGCTCATTTAATTCTATTTCATATCTATCGAAAATAGCATACCATTTAGAATTTTTCTTAGAAAGTTTAGCATTAATAAAATTCATTTGAGGAGCACCAATAAAGCCTGCTACGAATAAATTTTTAGGGTGATTATAAAGAGTTTTAGCATCATCTACCTGCATAATATCGCCATCTTTCATAACAACGATTTTAGTACCCATAGTCATAGCTTCTACTTGGTCGTGTGTAACATATACAAATGTTGTTTGAAGCTGTTTATGAAGCTTAATCAACTCCGTACGCATTTGTACTCTTAATTTAGCATCAAGGTTAGAAAGAGGTTCATCTAATAAAAATACAGACGGATTTCTAACCATAGCTCTTCCCAAAGC
>NZ_JAWLPU010000010.1 GCF_036997485.1 Brachyspira pilosicoli
CCAGTGTAAAAGATTTATTTAGTGAAGAGTTATCTAAACTTAATAATTTATTTGACAATTTAGAGAAAGAGAATAGAGATTTCAGAGATAGATTAGATAAGCGTATTGAATATTTTGAAGATACTTGGTCAGACAGCACAAGAATAAGAAGTTTGTATTCTACAGAATTGAGAGCAGAGTTGGATAGTATAAAATATGAGAGAGAGCTTGAGTTTGAGAATTATTTAGAAGAATTAAGAGCTAAAGTAGATAATTTGTCATCAAGCGTAGATAATTACAAAGAAGGCGATATAAATAGATTATTGTCAGAATTGGAAGAAGCTAAAAATAGTATAGAAAACTACATAAAAGATACAGACAGTAAGAAAGAAGAGTTATTATCTTCTATGATGAATGAGTTAGAAATAAAAGAGAAAGCTATATACGATAGGTTAGAAGAGAGAGTTGGCAGTGTAGAGAGTAAGATATCATCATTAGATGAAAAAATAAGCAATGGCATAAGTAAAGACTTAGAAGGTTTCTATAACAGCCTAAATGAAGCTGTAAGTAACTAC